>JAQCEO010000027.1 GCA_027729805.1 Actinomycetota bacterium | reverse complement strand
AGATTCGCGACCTGGCTGGCACGCGCAGATGACTATGACGAAGAGTCTTAATCGAATAGAATTAGGGCGTCCTCAACCAGGTAGGCATAAGAAGTCAACCAGGGCGATACGGCGACACCGGTAGCCGAGGGGCGCGAGTAGGTTCCGGGCGTGAACTTGGTCCTCCATGATGATCACCGGCCGATCACGCCGCACCGTTTCTATCGCCCCCCCCAGTGCCGCCATCTCATGTTTTTCAACGTCGATCTTCATGAAACCCACCGGAGCTGGGAAAGTCATGTCATCAATGCGAACGCAGGTGATGGTTTCGCCCGTGCCGTCAATCGCCATCTCGGTGGCTCCGACATTCTTGGTCGGTGCCTGCATTCGGGCGGTGCCCGGGGCAGTATCAGCAGCTAAATTGTGCGCTACCACGTTGTCGAACTTGGCGACATTGCGCGACAGGATCTCAAAGACCCGACGCTGTGGCTCGAAGGCGTGCACTTGGAGTGAGCGACTGGAAAGGGTTACCGTGTGCGTGCCGATATTGGCCCCCACATCCAAACTCACCTTCGTCGGGTCGCAGTAGCGATCAAGATATGGGGTGAGCCACGACTCCCATGATTGCCCAGACTCTAAGACCCGGGTGATGCAGTCATCTGATGGATCAACCTCGAGGGAAATTCTCGAACCGGCTTTTGGCTTTCGCCAATAAGACGAGAAAACCGCCGCCTGCTGCCGAGTCTCATTCTTGGTCAATTCGATTGCGTCGGCGAAGCCAAGCGCATCGAACTTCTTCAAACCCACTCCGATCACGCAGGGACAAATCGTCAGTGTGTCAACGTGCCAACTGTCCAAGGCTACCGCACCGTAAGCACGAGCTTGCCGTGCACATCACCGCCAGCCATCGCCGCGAATGCCTGAGCAGCCTGATCTATCGGGTATTCGCGATCAATAACAGGTCGCACTCCAGTGCTAACTAATAGCTCCACCAGTTCTCGAAGTTCAGCGGCGGTGCCCATAGTGGAGCCGACGATATTTAGTTGCAGGAAGAAAACCCGGTTTAGATCAGCGGGCGGGTTGGCACCCGAGGTAGCACCAGAAACCACGATAGTGCCGCCCGGGTGCAATGACCTGAGTGAATGGTCCCAAGTTGCCTCACCAACGGTCTCCATTACGGCGGCTACTTTGTTCGGAAGCCGCTCACCGGTTTCAAAAGCCGCGTCAGCGCCCAGTCCCAGTGCCCAATCGCGTTTGTCCGCCGTTCGTGAGGTTACCCAGACTTTGCGGCCCAAGGCCTTGCCCAACACGATCAATGCGGTTGCCACTCCACCCGCCGCGCCCTGAACCAAGATGGTGTCGCCCGGGCTAGTAGCGGATTTGGTCGCAATCATCCGGTACGCCGTCAGATATGCAGTTGGCAAACAGGCGGCCTCGGCCCACGTCAACTCAGCCGGCTTGTCGATCAAATTACCCGCGGGCACATAAACCTGCTGTGCCATCGTCCCCGGGTAGATCTCGCTCAGCAGCGATCTCTTGACATCGAGGGTTTCGTCGCCACCAGAACTATCTCCGATAACCGCATGCACAATTACCTCACGGCCGTCCGCGGTTACCCCCGCCGCATCCGAGCCCAAGATCATCGGTACCCGCTCGGCGGCCAGCGCTTGGCCCTTTAGCGACCAGATGTCGTGGTGATTAAGGCTCGCAGCCTGCACCTGGACCGCAACCCACCCAGGTGGGGTGCTCGGCGGCTCAATCTCGCCAACCCCAAGGCAGGTCAGCGGGTCGTCACGGTTCACGGCGGCGGCATAGACGGCGAACATAAGGCGAGGGTACTGCCGTTGGTACGGTTCGACACATGCGGTCATTAGCGAGTGATAATTACGCCGGGATCCACCCCCTTGTGCTGGCAGCCATTGGCGCCGCGAATGCTGATCACGCACCGGCGTATGGCAGTGATGCAATCACTGAGCAAGCGGTCGAGATATTTCGCCGAGAACTTGGTGATCAAGTCGAAGTTTTCATGACTTTCAATGGCACCGGCGCGAATGTCGTCGGACTCCAATCACTGATGCGCACCTGGGAAGCGGTTATCTGTGCAAGCACTGCCCATATCAATGTCGATGAGGGTGGAGCACCGGAAAAACTCCTGGGCTCAAAGATCATCGACCTGCAGACCCCCGACGGAAAACTCACCCCGGAGTTGATTAATTCCGTGGAGTGGCGCAACGGTGATGTACACCAGTCACAACCCAAGGTGGTCTTGATCACCCAATCAACGGAGTACGGAACCTGCTACTCGCCGGCAGAGATCAGGGCAATCGCTGATGCAGCGCATGGGCGCGGCCTGGCTCTTTATCTAGATGGAGCCCGCATCGCCAATGCGGCGGCCAGTTTCAATGTGTCGCTGCGAGCCATGACCACCGATGCCGGTGTTGACGTGATGTCATTTGGCGGGACTAAAAATGGGGCGATGTCGGCCGAGGCGGTTATCGTTTTGAATCCCGCCCTGAATATCAGCACCGAACTTGGTTTCATTCGGAAGCAATATATGCAATTGTCGAGCAAAATGCGCTTCACCTCAGCCCAATTCATTGCCTTGCTCAGCGATGAGCTTTGGCGAGTGAACGCTGCCCACGCCAACTCCATGGCCCAGCGTCTAGTGGCCGGCATCAAGGACATACCGGGCCTGGTAATCAGTCAACCCACTCAGGCCAATGCGGTTTTCGCTCGTTTGCCGGCGGCTACCATTCCCCGGTTACAGGCACATACCCCGTTCTACGTGTGGAGTGAAATTAACAACGAAGTCCGCTGGGTTTGTTCCTGGGATACCACCGCTGCCGATATCGACGAATTCATCGACGCGGTTCGACAGCAACTGTCTTAGGCGCGGGCGACTTTGTCGGCGCGCGCAGCCGCGGCTACCGCGGCTGCAACTTCACGGCCCACCCGCGGGTCAAAGACACTGGGAATGACCATGCTGGCGGACAAATCCTCACCAACTACATTGGCAATCGCATTTGCAGCAGCTAACCGCATCATTGGCGTGATGCAGGAGGCGCGGACATCCAACGCCCCGCGGAAGATCCCAGGGAAAGCCAGCACATTGTTGATCTGATTCGGGAAGTCACTGCGCCCGGTCGCCACCACCACCGCATGCCGGGCTGCCAATTCGGGGTGGATCTCCGGGTTCGGGTTAGCGAGGGCGAAAATGATCGCGTTCGGCGCCAACGTGGCCACTACCTCAGGTGGTACCTGCCCGGCCGATAAACCGATGAAGACATCCGCGCCACAAATGGCCTCCGCAATTGCCCCACTGATTCCCGCACGGTTGGTTCGAGCCGCTAGATCGGCCTTCACCGGTGTTAGGTCGCCCCTCTTGGTCGAGACGATGCCCTGCGAATCGGCGACCGCGATATCGCCGATGCCGGCGTCCAGCAACATATTGGTCACCGCGACACCTGCGGCCCCGGCACCGGATACCACCACACGCAGATCAGCAACGGCGCGCCCGGTGACCTTGGCGGCATTTAGTAAGGCGGCTAAGACGACGACCGCCGTACCGTGTTGGTCATCATGGAAAACCGGGATATCAAGTAGTTGCTGTAAGCGTTGCTCGATTTCAAAGCACCTTGGCGCCGAGATATCTTCGAGGTTGACGCCACCATATGCCGGGGCAATTCGCACCACGGTTTCGATTATCTCTTCGATATTCGTGGTGTCTAGGCAGATTGGCACGGCGTTGACGCCACCGAAGTCCTTGAAAAGCAGTGCCTTGCCTTCCATCACCGGTAACGCCCCGATCGGGCCGATATCACCAAGGCCCAGTACCGCGGTGCCATCGGTGACGATCAGTACCGTATTGCCCTTCCAGGTGTACCGATAGGCAAGTTCGGGGTCTTCGGCGAGCGCCTGCGAAACCCGCGCCACCCCGGGGGTATAGGCCAGTGCGAGGCCCTCGCGGTCGCGCACCTCGATGGTGGGGCGCACCTCGATTTTGCCGCCCTCGTGCAGGGCGAAGACTAGGTCGGTCGGATCTGGCGAACTCACGGCTAAATCCTTTGTCGGCAGCAGGGGCCTTGGAGTGAAGGCGGTCGGGCCGGGGTATTGGCCGATAAAGTCAGGAGCACCTGTTAGGTACCTTTGATGATGTCACATGCGGCGGCGGCGGCGAAGTGGGTAATACCGAAATGTGACGCGCCCCACGATCGCGGAAGTGGCCACCGGGCCAAATACCCTGCTGTCATCTGAGATATGCGGGCTATCACCTTCGACCCACCACAGCCCCGGGCCGGGTTGGCTGATCAACCGCTTGACAATGGGTAACTCTGGGCGCAGCGGATGCCGAAGCAGAACCACCTGGCCCGGGCGCACTTTCTTGGTGCGCCAGACCACCCAGTAATCCCCGGTTCGCATGGCCGGTGCCATTGACGGACCAATGATCTGCACGGTCGTGAACACCACCCCATCCTGCCCCCTGCCAAGTTCCCGGCCTCGCACTAGGCTCAGGGGTTCCAACCTCTTGAAAGGGAACCTATGCTGAACCGCATCCTTAACCCACGCTTTCTGGCCCCACGCAACATGGCCTACGCGCATTGCGACCTGCCATGTGGGGTTTACGATCCCGCGCAAGCTCGCATTGAAGCCGAATCGGTAAAAGCCTGCATGACCAAGTACCACGCTTCAGCTGACGCCGAATTCAAGGCACGGGCTATCACCATCAAGGAAGCTCGCTCGAACTTGGTCAAGGAACACCTCTGGGTCCTTTGGACCGACTACTTCAAGGCACCGCACTTCGAGAAATACCCACAGCTCAATGACCTCTTCAACCAAGCCACGAAGTTGGCCGGCGCCGGCGGCACAAAAGGTACTGTCGATGTCGCGGTCGCCGATGAACTACTAGGCAAGATCGATGAGATCGCCGCGATCTACTGGGAAACTAAGTCCTGAACCATTTGTTTGACGGCAGCGAGCCCTCTGCACGGAACTGTCCCGCCTGGGGGGTGCAGGTGCCGGTTCGTGAAGTGCGCTAGAAATAGGGCATGGCTCATGTACCTCCTTTGACTGGGAGTGAACTCGACGACCTCAATGGGCACTTCGCGGAACGTTACGAAGCGACTATCGGTTTCACGCCCAACAGTTTGAAGACGATGGCCCGAAGACCGGAGATTGTGGTCGCCCTCGGTGACCTCATTACGGTTATCTGGCGCACCGGCACCGTGCCTGCGGGCACGAAGGCGCTCGTAGCGCTGATGGCATCGACCGCTGCCGGCTGCCGGTACTGCCAGGCCCACGAGGCGGTGGATGCTGAAGCGCACGGGGTGCCTCGGGAGAAGGTGGCTGATATCTGGTCCTTCGAGACAAGTCCGCATTTCGGTGCGGCCGAGCGCGCAGCGCTGCGCTTTGCCCGGGACGCCGCTGTGGTCCCGAATGCGGTGACGGCAGTGAACTTCGATGAGTTGCGCGAGCATTTCGACGACGGTCAGATTGTCGAGCTCCTGTCGACGATCTCGCTCTTCGGATTCCTCAATCGATGGAATGACAGCATGGCGACGGACCTTGAACCGAAGCCATCCGAGCAGGCTTTGGATTTATTACAGGGCTGGAGCCCGGGCAAGCACTCTGGGCCGTGACTAGCTGCGATCACCAGCATGCTGGCGCCCGCGCAACTCATTACTCGATCAAGTGCGGGCTTGGTGGCCAGATTCTGATCCGATTCCTCGACCACACATAAGCGCAATGGTGCCCACCAGTGAAACCCGTCTACGTGGGGGCCTCCTGCGTATTGGCTAAGTCTACTCTCGTCGCTTGCAGCCATTTTCTATACACTCGCGGGTATGACACTTGCATTTGCGAAATCCTTCCCCTGTGCTGCCAGAGCCGCTTAGGCAATGAGTACCGGCCTGATCCGTCCGGTCCGACCAGGAGATATTGACGAAGTATTGGAGATGGTCCGCGAGCTTGCCGAATACGAGCAAGCCGCGGACCAACTAATTGCCACACCCGAGAGCTACCAGCAACTTTTCTTTGGCACCAACCCAACAGTTTTCGCCGTGGTTGTAGAACACCCGGGCCCCGGCCACCAACTCGCAGGGTTTGCTATTTACTTCCGAAATTTTTCGACCTGGCTGGGTAAGCACGGTATTTATCTGGAGGACCTATATGTGCGGCCCCAGTATCGAGGCCATGGGTACGGCAAGTCGCTACTCGCCCATCTGGCCAGGGAATGCATTGCCAATGGCTACGGGCGCCTGGAGTGGTGGGTGCTCAACTGGAACATAAACGCCCGAACCTTCTACGAAGTGCTCGGGGCTCACCAGATGAGCGAATGGCTGACGTACAGGGCTGAAGGCACTGCGCTGCAACAGCTTGCCGTCACTCCACCTCGTGCTGGTGGAAGCGGTCACTTTTCCCGCTGCTGCAGAATCTGAATTCCAGGTAATTCCCCACGATGTGGGTGCGGGCGATATTTCACGTGGATTAAACGCCAGGATGTTCGCTGCCCGGCCGTGTGGCACGCCATACACAGTTCCTTCTTGTGAATTCCACAACTGCCCGCGCAGTTCAGGAATCAGATCTTCGTAATTGGTGAGTAGCTCTGTATTAATAGGTTGCACATCTTGCTGAGTGATGAGCGTGCCAGTGATATCTCCCGATGCGGACACCACATCCCATGCGCCCGTCGCCATCAGATCGGCAGCTTCGTCGGAACTGTCGATCACTCGTACCGTCACGTCGCAGCCGGTGGCTTCTGTGAATGGTGTGACCCAGTCTGCTTCGGGATCAACCATTCCGTTCTCGGCATAACCGGGCCACGCGAGAATCCGCAACTGACCTTCACCACCGGTGATCGGTCCTGCAAACGGAACGGTGGCAGGAGCGCTGACGTTCACCGTTGCAGACGACGGTTCTTGCGTTTCACCCGAGCAGGCGGCTAGGGCAATTGTGAGCGCACACAGCACAGCTGGCGCGGGTTTTCTTTTGGTAATCATGGGATTTAAGCAGGGTAAACATTTGCCGCGCCTGTGACCAGCACCCGCACACTTGCACCAGGTGCGATTTCTGACTCACCCGGAACCCGCACCGCGATGTCTTCACCCGTTGCCAACCGAACCTGTAACAAAGAGTCGTGACCGTGATAGGAAACCGAGCGAACAGTGCCCGTTCCACCGCGCGCGGGTGCATCGCCCACCGGTCGAGGATCAACAACGACAAGTTGCTCTGGTCGAAGCACCGCAATCACTGGACCTGACGCTCCGGCTTCACCACCACGCACTGCTACCGGCCCCAGTGAGGTGTCTACGGAATCACTGCCATTCCACATTGCGCGCAATTCAACAGCCTCACCGATGAATCGCGCCACTGACAGATCGGCAGGATCCTGGTACAGCATCGCTGGCGCCGCCACTTGCACTAAAGATCCATCGCGCATAACCGCTACCCGATCTGCAATTGACAGGGCTTCTTCTTGATCGTGCGTGACCAGCACGGTGGTGGTACCAATTCGAGTCAACAATTCACGAACCTCTGCGCGCAACATCGAGCGCATGCCGGCATCGAGTGCAGAGAAAGGTTCATCAAGTAGAAGTACCTCTGGCCTAGGGGCAAGAGCGCGGGCAAGTGCCACCCGTTGCTGCTGGCCACCGGAGAGTTCCTGCGGGCGGGCAGCAGCGAACCCAGCCATGCCGACCATCTCCAGGACCTCATCGACTCTCTGGGCACTTGCAGCGGACCGATCAAGACCAAATCCGACGTTGCGAAGTACGTCGAGGTGCGGAAAGAGCGCACCTTCTTGCGGAACGATGCCCACGTGCCGATGCTCCGGTGACACCCACTCCCCCGGGCCAGAAACCATCATGTTGCCAAAACTCACAGAGCCGGCAGTCGGTTTCAAAAAGCCGGCCAGCACCCGCAGGAGAGTCGTTTTACCTGATCCGCTCGAACCTAAAACGGCAACAAACTCACCGGAATCCACCTGCAGGTTCAGATCAACAAGGACCGGCGTACTGCCGTAACCGGCGGAAATCCCGGCTAACTCGACGCTGGTCACGCCCCCACCGTATCTAGTACCGATGAGTCGGTTCGGTCGTCCTGGTCAGTGCCCACCTGCCTGCGCTCGCGAGAGATAAACATGGAGAGTGCGAAAGCGGGAATCGCCGCAAGTGCGATCAGGGCAAGCGCGTAGGGGGCACCGGCTCCGTATGCGGCGATTTCCGTGCGACTCCAGAGTTCAGTTGCGAGAGTGTCAAAGCCAGTGGGTCGCAACATCAACGTTGCCGGGAGTTCCTTCATGGCGGTGAGCAGCACGAGCAATCCCCCGGCGGCGATGCCGGGCCAGGCGATGCGCAGGGTGGTCTGCGTCCAAGCGGAGAATGGGTTGCGACCCAGAGTCCGAGCGGTCTGTTCAAGAACAGGTGGAACAGCTGCAATGGAGGTACGGGTGGCACCGATGGATTTCGGCAGGAAAAGAACCGCGTAGGCAAATGCGAGTGTGAACAGAGTTTGATAGAGGAATGGCACGGTGTTGATGGTGAGGAACACCAGAGAAAGCCCGATCACCACACCGGGTAAAGCATGGCCGGCAAATGCTGCGCTTTCGGTTCCCGTGCTCCACGCAGAACGGAACCGGGCAGTGAGTAATCCGATCGGAAGGGCTAATGCGACTGCAATCACCGCACCTGCCGCAGCTGCCCCAGCGGAGTTGATAGTTGCGCCGAGGAGTTCAAATACATCGAGCGTGCGCCGGCTGCCTTCGCTGAGGCGAAGGACAAGTGAGACGACGGGAACACCGATCGCGATGATCACGATCGATGTGACGAACACCAAGCCGAGGATTCGCGTGCGCCGAGTGAGGTGGACAAGAGAAGCAAAACGCTGGGTGCCACTCGATGTTCGGTACTGCAGTGACTTGCCCCGGAACTTGCGCTCGGCAAACACCAGGATCAGTGCGAGCAACACCAGGATGCTGGCGAGTACTGCAGCGGAGGTGCGATCAAAGCTCGCGCGGTAGGAGGCGTAGATCACGCGGGTAAAAGCATCCACGCGGAAAAGTGACACCGCACCAAAATCCGAGAGCACATACAGCGCCACGAGAAGTGATCCGGCCGCCGCCGCCGGGAGTGCTTGCGGCAATGTGGTTGATCGGAATGCGGCGAAAGGTGAGCGGCCCAATGAGCGAGCTACCTCTTCTATCGCTGGATCGGCAGTACGCAACGCAGCGGCCACTGGCAGCAGTACGTAGGGGTATGAGACCGCGATCAGAATGAGCGCTGCCGCCCAAAAGCCAGTCATCGCAGGGAATTCAGCGATCCACGCATATGCAGCAACATATGACGGGATCGCCAACGGCAGCGCCAGAACGGTGAGCCACATCCGGCGGCCAGGCAGATTGCTGCGGGTCACCAGGGCTGCCGCTGGGATTGCGATCACGAGGCAACCGATCACCACCACGAGCATCAAGGCAAGGCTAGTGACCGTAGTTTCCCAGGTACGAGCGCGCAGCAGACTCGACAGTATTTTTTCTGGGCCAGCGGAGACAACCCGCACAATCAGATATGCCAGCGGGATGAGCGCCAGACATACGGAAACCACCGCGGCCGCAATGAGCGGCCGCGGTGGTCGGATTCCACTGAGTCGGGTCACAACAATCCGACATCCTCCAGCATGGCCAATGTACCGGGAAGATCGGCTAGCTCAGCAAGCTCGATATCGGGCCCACGCAGTGACGACAGTGGAGGAAGACCATCTGAAGCGGCGATGGACTCGATGACCGGGTACTCATTTGTCTCGTCAACAAAGTACTGCTGTGCGGTAGGCGAGAGCATCCACTCAACAAATGTGCGGGCGTTGTCACTCTCCGCTGCTGGAGTGGTGATACCCACTCCTGCAACGTTGACCAATGATCCTGGATCAGCCGGTGCGGTGAAGGAGATCTGGGCGCGCATCGCATCTGCCCCAACTTCGGCCGCCTTCTCATACCAGTAGTAATGGTTGATCAGACCGAGTTGCACCTGTCCTGAATTCACCGCGTCCAGAATGAGTCCGTTCTTTTCGAACTTTTGAACGTCGTTCGCTACAAGACCGGCGAGCCATTCGCGGGCAACGTCATCGCCATCGGTGACCCGGAGCGCGGTAACGAATGACTGAAAACTCGCGTTTGTAGGTGCGATTGCTACTTGACTCTTCCATTTCGGATCGGTGAGATCGAAGATCGATGTGGGTACCTGGTCAGCGTTGAGCTGCTCTCCGTCATAAGCGATGACGCGCGCCCGACCGCTTACTCCGACCCACGTACCATCGGCTGAGCGGTAGTTCGCTGGGACTTGGTTCACAGTTTCTTCCGGTAGCTGCGCCAGCAATCCATCAGCTGAGACAGCACCGAGAGCTCCAGCATCTTGGGCGAAGTACACCTGGGCCGGAGTGGCGTCGCCCTCTTCAATCATTTGTGCGGCGAGTTCCGCGGTATCGCCGTATCGAGCTTCGACGGGAATACCAGTCTCAGCGGTGAATTGGGCAAACAGGGGGCCAACAAGTTCCTCGCTGCGGCCCGAGTACACAACGAGACCGTCGGCCGGCTCATCGGATGCGCCCGATTCTCCCGAGGAGCAGGCCGTGAGCATGGTGCTCGCGGCGAGGAGTGCGGCGGCGGCCAGTGCGGCTCGCCGGGTGATGCGAAACATGCAGATCCTTTCCGAGAAGTGATGTTAGGGGTACCTAACTAAGGATAACCTAAGCACATCGAATTCGGCTGCGTCAATTCAGGGGATGGATCGGCAGGATCGTGCTCAAATCAGAGCGTCCTTGACCGGAATGAGCCAGCCCTTGGCTTCTACCGCAGCCTAGGTGCGGAGCCAATGACGGATTGGACGGTGCAGCGAATCACCGGCAATGACCTGGTGAATCTGGCAGGCTACGAGCGTGCGCACTGAAAACGTACATTCGCACCCGCAGCCAAGTGACGTCACCTTAAGTTTTCGGGCCGCCACGGCGAATGTGGCCCTGGCGCGAACAATGGCAGCGGCAATGGCCGCACGCACGCACCTGACAATCGATCAAATTGAAGATGTCCGGCTCGCAATTGACGAGGCGGTATCGCAGTTGATCAACGACTGTGATGAGCAAACTCACGTGCATTGTGATTTCACCGAAACAGCCGGCACGCTGGTCATCCAAACCCGAGCAACTACTCGAAGTGGACTACCCCCGGCAACCGACACCTTCAGTTGGCTAGTCCTCGCGGCATTAGTTGATGAAGTAACGGCTGGCGCCGATAATGGGCTTGTTCACCTCGAACTACGCATCAACCGCCCAGCCTCGGTGACGGTCTAACCAACCCCCATGGCGCAAGCTTCGACAGCGCTAGCTTCGGCGGGCCGATGGAGTTCGGCAAAGCGGGAGCACGCCCGCGCCTTGTTCACCGAGCTAGCCAACCTGCCGGCTAACAGCCCTAGGCACAAAGTGGTCCGCGATGAGCTGGTAGAGATGCATATGCCACTCGTGAAACATCTGGCACGTAGATATCGCGAGCGGGGTGAATCCCAAGAAGACCTAGCGCAAGTGGGCATGCTGGGGTTGATCAAGGCGGTTGATCGATTTGAGGTAGCACGCGGATTGGAGTTCAGTACCTTCGCGACGCCAACAATTCTCGGTGAGATCAAGAGACATTTCCGTGATCACGCTTGGGCCGTACATGTCCCCCGCCGGCTGCAGGAAAGGAATATTGCGATAAATCACGCCATCGAATCACTAACCCGCGAGCTGAGTAGACCACCCACCATCGCCGAGCTCGCCAAGGGCACCAAACTTTCAGACGCCGAAGTCATGGAAGCCATGGACGCGGGGCGTGCTTATACAGCGGCGTCCATCGATGCTGCCGCCGAGGCTAATGGCGACGGGGATAGTCCTTACGACCGCATCGGCGGCGACGACCAAGAACTCGAGACACTGGAACTACGTGAGTCATTTCGACCGCTGCTTGCCGCACTGCCAGAGCGCGAGCGGCGGATCGTCATGCTCAGGTTCTTCAAGAACCAATCACAGAGCCAAATCGCCGAGCAGCTCGGCATCTCGCAAATGCATGTTTCGCGTTTACTGGCAACGAGCCTGGCGCAGATTCGTGCGGGTATGAGCGACTACTAGTCAGCCGTTGAGTCACTTGCAGCAATCGCGCGACTCACTTGCGGAGTCAACGCCAACACGCCACCGGCTAAGGCAAGTATCAGCACTACGGCACCAACTGCGCGCTCTGGTTCAGTTGAGTTTTGCGCGAGCGGAAATCCAACAGGAAGTGCAATTAGCTGGGCCAGGACAAATGGTGATCGACTCCAGCGCTGCGCCCGTAGCCACCCCCGGGCAATGAGCAGCAAACCGACACCAAAAACTAAGAAAATCAATATCTGGATAAACAGCGCCGGTCCATTGGAGACTTCAGCCGGGCCGGTCGCGCCAAATCTGATCGCCTGCACCACGTCATAGAGCGCGTACCCGATCAGCCCCAGTCCCTCGGCCCCCGCGATCACCGCCAAAGCAATTAGTACCCGGCTCACCGACCCAACACGCATGGGGCAGAGCCTAGGGGCTTACCAGCTTGTTGCACAGCACGCCGCTATTAGAGTTATCTGGTGCGCGGACTCCTTGTTGTCAATCCGAAAGCAACCACGACCTCACCTCGGGTAACCGATGTGCTGATTCACGCTTTAGCCGATGAACTTGATCTGGATGTGACGGTTACCAACTATCGCGGGCATGGATTTGCCCTCGGCGCCCAAGCCCGCACTCAAGAACTCGATGTGGTGCTAACGCTGGGAGGCGACGGGGTCGTGAACGAAGTCGTCAACGGCATGTTAATTGACGGACCCGGACCGAAAGTGCCGATGCTGGCCACCGTGCCGGGCGGCAGCGGCAATGTGTTCGCCCGCGCGCTGGGCCTGCCAAATGATCCGGTGGAGGCGACCGGGCAATTACTTGACGCACTGCGTGAACGACGCTTTCAAACCATCGGGCTCGGCACGGTAACCGGCCTCGACAGTGCTGGCACCGTTGACCCGCAGCCGATCCGTTGGTTCACGGCCAATGCCGGTGTCGGGCTAGATGCCGAGATTATCTCCGCGATGGAGCACCTTCGCGGCTCCGGCGAAACTGCTACCCCGACTCGCTATCTACGCACGGCACTGCACGCGTTTTTCCTGCGCACCGATCGAAAGCATCCAGCTCTAACCCTGCACCGCGCTGGCACCGATCCCGTCACCGGCGTTTTCATGGCCGTCGTTCAAAACACCTCGCCTTGGACCTATTTCGGAACCTGGCCCATTGACCCGTGTCCGCAAGCGACCTTCGAAACCGGCTTGGATATCTTCGCCCTCCGGGCGATGCGGGTAGCGGCCGCAATGCGGGCGGCCCGACGCATGGTGATGAGTTCACGGGCCGGCTCAAGCCGCAAGGCCATGGTGGTCTGGCATGACCAAAGCCAGTTCACGATCACCGCTGATCGACCCATCCCGATCCAAATTGACGGGGAATCTGGGGGCCAGGTCACCGAAGTGACTTTTACCTCGGTACCGGCAGCGCTCCGAGCCATGGTGTAGGGCAAGCCCAGACCCGGCACTTCGAAGTCAGTGATATTTTGGACATTTAGCCCAGAAAGTGCCCTAACTTAAAGCTTCTTTCGCCAATCCACGGCAGTTCCTCTTGCCCCGAGGGGGTTCGTCTGACACCCTTAGCTCGTCATTTGCTTCTAGGTGACGGCGATCTTCCCCCCGGGAGAGGCCAGGCGACCCCTGAACCTGCCCAAGACGCGCCGGCACGTGAAAGCAATCACGAGCCTTGGAAACCCCAGGGCAGAGCGGTTTGGAGTGAGTGCGCATGGATTGGCGTCACGATTCTGCATGCCGTGACGAAGACCCGGAATTGTTCTTCCCGATCGGCAATACCGGACCTGCCCTGGTCCAGATCGAGGAAGCCAAACTGGTCTGCCGTCGCTGTAGCGTCGTTGACGAATGCCTGCGTTGGGCGCTGGAGACCGGCCAAGATGCCGGGGTCTGGGGCGGTCTTAGTGAAGACGAGCGCCGGGCCCTTAAACGACGCAATGCCAGATTGCGTGCGCGCTCGAACGTTTAAGGCACAGGGTGTGGGATCTCCAAGCAGGCAACTGCACCGCCTGCTTCGTCGTTGCCAATCAAGAAGTTCCCGCGCAATTCGCCGGTAGCAAGGGACTGCACAATTTGCAGCCCGAGCCCGGCGTCGGCAACTTCGAAGCCATCGGGCAGTCCGATACCGTCATCGCGAACCACGACTCGCACCTGACCTGCGCCTTGGGTTAACTCAACGGTGATTACCGTTGCGTGTGCATGCTCGATGGCATTTTGCAGTAACTCAGAGATACTCATCGCCAGCGGTGTTGCCTGCTCACTCGGTAACGCACTACAACTGCCAACCCGGCTGATCAAGGGCGCGGTCAAGGCATAAACCGGGGCCAACTCACCCATCAAGCCAATAATTCGATCGATGACCTCGTCAAATGCCACGGATTCACCCGTATCGCGCGACAAAATCTCGTGCACCACGGCAATTGCGCCAACGCGTAATTCGGCTTCACCAAGGGCCGCCTTGGTTTCCGCACTTTCCGCCCGGCGACCTTGTAATCGAAGTAGTGCCGCGACCGTTTGCAGATTGTTCTTTACCCGGTGGTGGATCTCGCGGATAGTGGCATCCTTGGATAACAGCGCACGCTCCCGGCCGCGAATATCTGTGACATCGCGCAGAAGCACCAAACTCCCGAATACTTGGCCGTGCGATTGCAGTGGAATACCCTGAAGCAAAACAGTGGCAACATTGTTTTCGATGTCAGCGCGGCCAGCAGCCTGTCCACTGGCAATCTGCATCAAGGTCTCATCCATCGGAGTTGGCCGACGTGACAGGTGAGCGATAATAGGTTTTAGTTCCTTGCCGACGAGTTCGGTAGCCAAACCCAAGCGGTGCACCGCGCTCACCGCATTAGGGCTTGAGTAGGTAACAACCCCATTCACGTCAAGTCGGATCAGGCCATCACCCACCCGCGGTGAATCAGCGAATTCGTCGATGACGGTGAGCGCCGGGAAAGTGCCGTCGACGAGCATGCGCAGTAGGTCATCAGCAGTTTGCAAGTAGATTTCTTCGAGTTTGCCAGCCACCCGCGGTTGCTTCGATGAATGCCGCGCCACCACCGCAATGACCCGATCACCAAAGTGCACGGGGTATGCATGTTCGACACATTGACCAAATACCAGCGCCCGATCAAGACTTGGAAAGCGTCCGCGCGGGGCGAAATCCCCGATGAGGTTTTCGGACACCCGGGTCGGAGCCGTGGTTGGCCGCACCTGCGCCACCGCAACCAATCCACCTTCATTCCAAGTTGGTAACCAGAGAACTAGGTCACTCAAAGCTAAATCAGCTAGCAGTGGCCACTCCCCAACAATGGCGCGCAGGCGATCAATCTCTGCATCCGTTAAATCGGTGCGCTCACTGGCGAGTTTTGCCACCGTCGACATCCCAGAAGTGTAAGGCGTCACCATGGACCGACATTTTGGGTACGGTTGGAAGGTGAACGGGCACGGGGGCACCCACGCGATTGACGCGGCCGTAGCAAGTGGCGTTGCGCACCTGTTTACCCTGAGCGGCGCACATGTGTTCCCGCTTTACGATGCCGCGGTCGGTGGCAAAGAGTCGGTGCTGGCCGCTGATAGCGTTCGCGCCGCTGAGCGCGATGGGCTGTTGCGGCTCATCGATGTCCGACATGAGCAGACCGCAGTCTTTGCGGCCGAGGCAATGGGCAAGTTAAGTCGAACACCAGGGTTTGCCGCACTCACCGCCGGACCCGGTGTCACCAATGGCATTAGCGCCATCACCGGTGCCTACTTCAATGGATCACCACTGGTGGTTCTGGGCGGGCGGGCCCCTGATACCCGCTGGGGATCTGGTGCACTACAAGAACTTGATCAACCACCTATGGTGGCAAATGTAACTAAACGGGCTTTCACGATCCATGATCCTTCGCTCATTCGAGCCAACGTGCAGGAGGCCTTTGACTTAGCGCGCGCACCACATCGGGGGCCGGTATTCGTTGACATCCCGATGGATATCTTGTTCAGTTGGGCCGACGTTCCCGCTCCCAAAAGCACCACCTGGCAGCAGGTTGCACCCGACCCCGACTTGATTACGCAAGCGGCAACGCAAGTTAGCAAGTCACGGCACCCCGTGGTCATCATCGGTGGCGATATCTGGCAGGGAGACGCGGTTGAGCAAGCCCAAGAGTTCATTCGTGGGCTGGGCTTACCAGCTATCGCCAACGGCATGGGTCGCGGGATTTTGCCACCCGCCGACCCCCATCTGGTTACGCGGGCTCGATCACATGCATTTGCGCATTGTGACTTGGTGATCGTCATTGGGACGCCACTTGATTTTCGCCTTGGCTACGGGAGTTTCGGCGATCCACCCGCGGCGGTGTTGCATCTGGTGGATGCCGTGTCCCAGGTGTCATCCCATGCCCCTAGCGCACTCACCATCGTCGGCGATCTGGGACTATCAATGGACGCCATCAAAAGTGCCGTACCACCTACCGATTTCGCCGCGTGGTGCACGCAATTGCGCGACCTGTCCCGTGCCGCAATTGCTAAAGATGATGACCTATTCACCAACAACAGTTCACCAATCCACCCGGCTCGCATTTACGGGGACCTCCTGCCGCGGTTAACTCCTGACAGCGTGGTGATTGGCGATGGTGGTGACTTCGTTTCGTTCGCGGGCAAGTTTGTCGAACCCACGCAACCCGGGCGCTGGCTGGATCCGGGGCCTTATGGGTGCTTGGGCACCGGACCTGGCTATGCGATGGCAGCGCGCCTGGCTAACCCATCGTCACCCACTTTCTTGCTGATGGGTGACGGAGCCGCCGGATTTTCGATCATGGACATGGAGTCACTAGTGCGCCATCAACTACCAGTGGCCATCATCATCGGCAACAATCAAGGCTGGGCCTTGGAGAAGCAGCCAATGCGGTTCCTTTATGGCTATGACGTCATCGCTGATCTCCCAGCAGCGCGTTACGACACCATCATGCAAGCACTTGGTGGTGACGGCGAACTAGTTACCGAGGCCCAAGGGATTGGGCCAGCCCTGGATCGGGCGATGAACTCCAAATTACCCTACGTTGTCAACATCATGACCGATCCTGAAGCAAGTTATCCGCGCAGCACCACCGGAATCTAGCCGGACTTCAAGCTACCAAAAATGCAGGCGCGATAGGGGCACACTCGCCACCGGCTCCCCCGCTAACTGCTCGCCCCGCCAGTACACCGCGCTCCCGTCGGGCAGCACGGTCACCTCACCGAGTTCACCGTGCGAAATGAAGTCACTGGAACGGACCGTACGACAGTCCTTAACCGCTACCGCGCGACGCGCGGTCGGTGCCGGACTTTCGGCGAGCGCCTGCTGGTTAGACAGAAGAAATGATAAATCCGCTGGTACCGCACCAAAGGCACCGAACTGTTCAGCAATGACAAGGGGTTCTGCGGTGTCGATACTCGCATTGGGATCACCGACCACCCCCCAGGCCGGGAAGCCGGCTTTGAGGATCAAAGTTGGCTTAGCCGCAAAAGCCGAAGGTCGCCAAAGCACGATATCGGCGAGCAGACCCGGGGTGATGCTGCCCACTTCGTGGGCGATGCCATGGGCCAGAGCCGGATTGACGGTGATCTTTGCGAGGTATCGCAGGATGCGTTCATTATCGTCAATGCGCTCAGCCGCACTGGTGTTCATCACCCCGGCCATCGCAAAAGTGCGCCACCAAGTTTCACCGGCCCGACCCATGCCCTGAGCATCAGATGAGGTAATTGAAATGACCCCGAGGTCATGCAGTCTGTTTTCAGCGGCCATTGTGACACCACGAACCCGGGCTGAGGCAATTCGAACATCACGATCATCACCATGGTCGAGGCTATGCACCAGCATGAGCATGTCAAGATGCTCGGCTAGGGCGTTGACCCCGTAGGGCAAGGTAGGGTTGGTTGACGAAGTCAAGATGTTGTCACGGCCAGCAAGTGTTAGTACATCGGGTGCATGCCCACCGCCGCAGCCTTCAACATGGAAGGCATGGATAGTTCGGCCATCAATAACCGCGATGGTGTCGGCTACTGACAAAGTTTCATTCAAGCCGTCGGTATGCAGCGCGACTTGAATATCCGCCTCTGCTGCGCAGCGCAGCGCGGTATCGATAGTTCGCAGGGTTGCGCCGGTGTCCTCATGCACTTTTAGCCCGCAGATATGGGCCAGGACCGCCTCCGTCAAGGTGGCACCAACTGATGATGACGCCCGGCCCAATAGGCCGATATTGAGCGGAAAGGCGTCCATCGCACGCATCGCACGACCCAAGACCCACGGCGAACTAACCCCGACTCCCCACATCGGCCCAGCTTCTTGCCCGATAACCGTGGTGACACCGGAGGCGATTTCGGCCTCCAGTACCCGAGGGCTCAACGTATGCACATGGGTGTCGATACCACCCGCGGTGGCGATTAGTCCATCACCGGGGATGACCACAGTGCCAGCCCCTACGACAATATCGATACCACTTGCGACATTGGGGTTACCGGCTTTACCGATTGCGGATATTCGCCCAGCGCGAATACCGATACTTGCTACCCGGATACCTGAAACTGCATCCAAAATAATTACATTTGTTACGACCACATCGCAGGACTCCGAAGTCGTGACCGGGTGCAGCCCAATACCATCGCGGCCGGTATTGCCAAAGCCCACCTGAAATTCATCACCCGCATCCTTTACCCGCTCAGGGATCCGAAGCCGTAAACCCGTGTCTCCAAGATACAAAATATCGCCCGCGAAGAAACCGTAATCACTCACCGAAGGCGCCCCATTAAATTCGCAACCGCGGACTCCGCGCGCTGGATTGACCCGACTTGCGATCCATCTACAACATCAAGATAGCCGCAATCCCGCAGCATCGCTAGCGCACGATCACGCACCGCAGCATCAGCCAACGGCCCATCAATTACGCCAGTGTTACCGACCATGATGCGGTCACCACCAATTGCGCGCATTGGCAGGGAAATGCTTTCATTTGGGTTCAACCAGACCACCGAGCCGGTATCGATCGCCAACCGATTACCGTACGCGGCAGCGCGGTCCAGTCGCAGTCGCGGGTTTACTTCGGCTAAGTGAATATGTGATGTAATGCCAATCGGAGTAGCCCCCTCATTGACTATCGTGATGAGCACACCTGCTTGTACCGCCCCATGGGCCGCCGGTGCCTGCTCGGCGCAGCCGAATGGATTGCGCACGATCACCAAGCGGGTGCCGTCGTCAAATCTGGCTTCAACTCGTACCTCGGTGAGGACCGCGAGCACATCGGGTAGCACATCATGATCGGTTAGCACCCGAGCGGCGCCATCGCGCGCATCGGGCAGGGACAGGCCATCTCGAGCAAACTCACAAACCGCATTTGCGATTATCGCGGTGGCTTCAGGAACATTAAGGCGAAGGCCCCTTTCCTTGCGCTGCCAAGCCAACTGCGATTGAGTAAAGAGCAGTAGCCGATCTGACTCCCCCGGGGTCAGCGCCATCTATCGAATCCCTTCACTACCAAACACGGCGACCATCGGCCCAGGTTCCGAGCACGGCGATGTTCTCGATCTGCATCGGGTCGACGGTTCGCGGATCGGCCGCGAGCCAGACTAAATCGGCTCTAGCACCTGGCCGAATAACACCGGCGCTATCGCCGGCCTGGAAGGCCACACCCGAGGTATAGGCGAGCAGTGCCTCCTCGACCGTCAGGCACTCCTGCGGCATCCAAGTCGGTCCGGTCGCTGTCATTTTGCGAGTCACAGCCACTTGGATGCCGGCAAGCGGTGCATAGGTGGTAACGGGCCAATCACTGCCAAAGGAGATCGGCGCACCACTTCGTAAAATCGTGCCGATCATGAATTGGCGGTTGGTCCGCTCCGCACCCAATCTGGGTTCGGTTAGTTCGGTCTGCCAGGAATCAAACTTTGCCCAATACGGCTCGAAGTTCGCGATCACGCCAAGTTCGGCAAACCGCCCCAAATCTGCATCGGCGACCAACTGGGTGTGCGCGATTACCGGGCGTCGATCACGAGCACCGTTGATCACGCTGGCATGCTCAATCGCATCCAGCGCCATCCGAGCCGCACCATCGCCAATGGCGTGAATATGCGTTTGAAAGCCAAGAGCATCAATGGCCGCAACCGCGCTCTTTAGCTCATCGGGTTGCCAGTTTGGCAGGCCCTTAGAGTGCGGGCAATCACAATATGGTTCAAGTAGTGCACCCGTTGCCGACTCGATAACTCCGTCAGCGAAAAACTTTATGGTGTTGGCCACGAGCCTGGGTGAGCCGGCAGCATCGACTTTCGTGCGGGCGGTGACAAATTGCTCAACTTGATCTCGCCAACTATTCGGATCCGCCCACAGTGCCATCGCGACGCGACAGGTAACTAGGCCACTTCGATCCGCTTCAATCCAGGTGTCAACATCGGTGGCCTCAACCCAGGCATCTTGAATCCAGGTCAGGCCGGCGGATACGAAGCACTCGTTAGCCTGGGCGATCGCGATCATGCGGGTCTTTAGATCAACCTCCGGCACCAATGCGTACACCGGACGCCAGGCACCCCACTCACGCAAGGTGCCGGTTGGGTCGCCAAATTCGTCGAGCACAATCTCACCGTCATGTGGTTGCACCAAGCCACGCTGGTACCCGGCTCGACGCAAGGCCTCGGAGTTGACCCACACGGTGTGATAGTCAGTGGCACGAAGTACGACCGGACGATCGGGCACCACCGCATCAAGCCAAGCCGCCATAAAGACCCCGTTGGGTGCCAAGGTGTGGTCAAAACCCTCACCCCGGATCCACTCGGCCGTCGGGTGCTCCTGCGCCCACCGGCCAACCACTTCCGCTATCTCCTGGGCGCTCGCGCGATCACGCACCGGCGCGAATTGTGGTTCTAAGCCTCCAAATAGCGGATGCACATGGCCATCACCAAAACCCAGGCAGACGAAACCACCAACTGCGTCGATGACCTCATCAGCCACCAGCCGCTTCGCGGTCGCCCCGAGGGCCAAGATGCGGCCACCTTCGAAAAGTACCGAGTCAGTAACGGCGATGGCGCCACCTGGGAGCGGCGATCCTGTCCAAATAGTGGCGTTTTCAATCCGAACGGTGGCCATTGGCACTCCCAGAGCGAGGTTTTCTGTAGCCACGGCTGCTGCCGCAGACTTGCGATGAGCACACTACATTGAGGGCTCCAACCAGTGAGGGAAGCCGGCTTTGAAGATCCGCGAAATCACTCCGGCCGAGTTTGTTGCCGCGGGGGACCTGTGCGTTAGAGCCTATGAGGTAGGTGGGCACCTAGAACCGGGCAATGACTACGCGAAAACTATCCGCAATGTCGCCCACCGCGCCGAACAGGCCTTAGTGCTGGTAGCAGAACTTGGTGGCCAACTTGTCGGCACTGTCACGATCTGCGCTCCCGGCTCTGAATACGCCGAGATTTGCGGGCCAGGTGAGCAGGAGTTTCGGTTCCTTGCTGTCGAGCCAGCGGCCTGGGGCCAGGGCATCGGACGGCGGTTGGTCGCTGAATGTGTTGAACGCGGGCAGGGGCTGGCTAGCCAATTGGTTATCTGCGTGATCGATATCAATGCTGCCGGGCGCCGCTTCTATGAAAAGTTGGGCTTTGAACGATTACCCGAACGTGACCTAGAGCCGTGGCCAGGGATTAACCTGCAGGCCTACCGAAAGTTGCTGTGAAGATCTTTGGTTTAATTGAAATTCGCCCGATCAACAATGGCTCGGGTTACGGTCCCGACCCCAATGCGCTTGGACTCACCCGATATTAAAGTGTGAGTCGCGCTCACCGCGAAGAAAACTCGCTTGCCGACTACATCAATTACTTCAGCATGTGCGTGCACTTTGGCGTCAATAGGCGAGGCAGCAATATGGTCGACGGCTACTCGAGTACCAACCGAGGTGAGGCCCGACACCAGGCGGCCAGCAAGTGCAGCGCAGGTGGCCGCTTCAAGTAGCGCGATCAAACGCGGGGTCGCCAGATATGCCACCTCACCGCTTCCCATCCACTCGGCGGTATCAGCCGGCCGCACCGTCATGGTGGCGTCACCGTGTGCGTTCAGTAGCTCATCGAATGCTGAATCAGGCATGTGAAGGGGCCAGACGTCTACAAGACAATGGCGATGACATCGCCTTCGCGCACGACATCGCCCGGCGCAACCACGATCTCACTCACTACGCCGACCCCCTCGGAAACCACCGGAATCTCCATCTTCATAGACTCAAGAATTACCAAGATGTCGCCGACTCCGACTTCGTCGCCCACATCGGCAACTACGGCAAGGACGGATGCGACCATCTCAGCACGTATCGTCTGTGGCATCGGCCCTCCCTAGAATTCGCTCATCATTTCATGCTTTGGCGCCCAATGACGCCACTAGTCGAAATAAGTGATGCTGGTCTGCCTTAGTTCGGCGACGATGCGGGCTCGGCGGTCAGTGGTGATAGCTGCACCCACGCAGGAGCTTTTTACCATCGCTTTGAGCAAGATCTCAGCCGAGTATCGATCACGACATGGCGGACACTGCGTTAAGTGCGTCTTGACTTCGAGGTAGTGCACCTCGTCAATTTCGCCATCGATATATAGATAAGTCGACGATAGTACCTCGGTGCACGGTGTCTCGTTCGGATTACCGCAACTCATGACCGACCCTCCAACGCCGGCGCCGCCGGTATCAGTCCACGATCTATCGTGTATTCGGTCAATTGGTCACGTAATATCCGCCGCCCCCGATGTAATCGCGACATTACAGTGCCAACCGGAGTCTCCATGATCTCGGCAATCTCCTTGTAAGTGAAACCTTCGATATCGGCCAGGTACACCGCGAGGCGGAAATCCTCCGGCATCGCGGCTAAGGCTTCAACGATTTCGGTGTCCACAAGGTGATCAAGTGCCTCAACTTCAGCAGACTGCAGACCCCTTGACGTATGTGATTCGGCTTCGTGAATCTGCCCGTCGGTTAGATCATCGGTGCCGGTCTGGAATGGTTAACCCGCCTGCCCTACCGGCTATTCCACGACCCCTGCGATTAAGGCCGAACCGAAGTTACTGACCTTGTTAACCGCGATCGAAACCCGGTGGGCGGCCAGCGGCACCGGGGTTCTTAGCCCAGCCAAGGCCTCCTGACCATCCCGGGCGGTGGCCAACCAACCGGCCCGGTCCCCGCGGGCGATCATGATCGGCATCCGCTCGTGAATCTGCGTTAAATCCGAGCTGGCGGCGGCAGTGATGATCGAGCAGGTCATGGTCCACGCCCCCGGGCCGGACTCGTCCACACTTTTATCTAGCCACCACTCATACAAGCCCGCCATGGCCAACGGCGCATCATTCGCAGCATGGATGTAGTACGGCTGCTTTTGCGGGCCGGACCACTCGTAATAGCCGCTGGCCGGGATAAGGCACCGGCGCCTAGCGAAAGCATCCCGAAAGGACGGTTTCTCCCCGATAGTTTCCACCCGCGCATTGATCATGCGCGCAGCCCGCGACCGGTCTTTGGACCAAGATGGAATCAGCCCCCATCGGGCGATTTCAAGGGCATTTCCCAGCTGATCAGCCACCGATTCCTCGGCTATTAGGTACACCCGCTTGGTCGGCGCAACGTTGTAATCCGCTGCCAGTCGCTCCGCTGGCAACCTGGTGATCTCAAACTCCTCAACTAGCGCATCAAAGTCAAGGGCTGCTACATATCTCCCGCACATGGCCTAGGCATCTTCCAATTCAGACGCTGGGCCCAGATTGTGTAACAGCATCGACTGTTGCCAGAAATTATTAAAGCGGCCGAAAAATGAAACCGATGCGAGCGTGTTACTCACCGTGTCGTTCGGAGACATTAGGTCTTCAAATGGGGTCAGCAAGTGCAAGTCGGTGCCGCCAATCGAATTATCCGGTCCGCCGAATGCGACCCGAGCCATCTGCGAACTCAATGCGGGGATTTCACGTAACTCATCGACCAAAAGTCGAGGGTTCGAACCACGGCCGTAGCGCAAATTCGCCGAGTCACCGACCCCACGAATCCAAATGGCCATGCCACGCATGTACCTTACCCAGCCGGCCCCCTACACTCGGGCGAATGTCGGAAATCAGTCGTCGGAACGTTCTAGTCGCGGGGCTTTGAATTGGCTTCGCAATAACTACTTCGGGGGCCACCGCACTGCGCGCTTTTGCCGCCGAAAGCGGGCGGGCGGTCAATGTCATCGGTGGTTACCTCATTCGAAATGCTAATACTGGATGCCAGGTTAGCGTCAAGGTGCGCAAAGGCATTCGAACCATCACCTCGAATGGGTTACCCGATTACCCGCCGGGAGTATTCCCGAATCCGGGCTGCCCGAACACCATAAGCGCTCAAAACTTCTCGCACACCTTACCAACGAAACCAAAACTGACGACCATCGTGCAGCCATCCGGCGTCTGCCACTGCCACCGGGTACCCGATGGACTGCGCGCCGTCCAAGCCAGCCTGAATTCGCCTTGCCAATAGGCTTAACACCTGATGACTGCCGCCAACACCCCGGGCTCTGAGCCGAAGACGGCTGCCAACTTCTGGCCAGCACCCACCGCGCATGCCCCCGTTTCCGCAACGGTCTTGGTACCAGGATCGAAATCTGCGACCAACCGCGCACTCATCCTCGCAGCCTTGGCCGATGGCCCGAGCAAGATCATCGATGCACTCGATGCCCGCGACACCCGGTTGATGATCGGTGCCTTAGCGGCACTCGGCACTGATATTGAAGTTAACCCAAGTAGCAGGTCGGGAAACTTCGATCTGGCGATCACCCCGCGACCACTTCGCGGCCCAGCCGTTATCGACGTCGGATTAGCGGGTACCGTCATGCGATTTGTGCCTCCACTTGCAGCACTTGCCACCGGTGAAATTGGTTTCGACGGCGACCCTGGTGCGCGCAATAGACCGATGGCACCGACACTAACTGCCCTTCGCGCCCTTGGCGTCAAGGTCACCGGTGACCAATTACCTTTCACCATCACGGCAACCGGTGCCGCTGCTGGCGGCGGCGTAACTATCGATGCGTCAACCTCAAGCCAGTTCGTCTCGGCACTCCTGCTTTCCGGGGCCCGCTATGAACCCGGACTCACGATCAAACACGTGGGGGCACCGATACCGAGTTCGCCACATATTGAGATGACCATTCAAATGCTCGCTGAGCACGGAGTCACAGTTGATACCTCGACAGCCGATGTCTGGCGGGTCGATCACCAAGTGATCCGAGCCGTGGATCGAAGAATTGAACCAGACCTTTCAAATGCGGCGCCTTTCTTAGCCGCCGCATTAGTTACCAAGGGCACCGTCACCATCCCGGGTTGGCCAACTAGCACCAGCCAACCCGGCGCCGCCTTAACCGGGTTACTCGAACACATGGGCGCCCAAGTGATGCTGGATGATACCGGGTTGACGGTGTCTATGACCGGCGATATTTCAGGTATCGACGCCGATCTCGGCGCGGTCGGTGAGTTAACGCCAACCATCGCAGCACTCGCCGCCTTGGCGCGCGGTCAAAGTCGCCTAACCGGCATTGCCCATTTACGTGGCCACGAGACCGATCGCCTCAAGGCACTCGCGCATGAGATTACCCACCTTGGTGGCGACGCCGTTGAGACCGCGGATGGCTTGCATATCCGGCCCACCTTCATGCACGGCGGCCGCTGGGCCACCTACGCGGACCACCGGATGGCCACCGCCGGTGCGGTGATCGGATTGCACGTGCGAAATGTTGAAATTGAGGACATCGCAACTACCGACAAGGCACTGCCGGGCTTCCCGAGCCGTTGGTCGCACATGCTGGGTGCCGACATGCCAGCCGGTGGCGCGTGAGCCGACAGCGCGATCGAATGAATCGCATGGACGAGGATGACGTTCGGATTCGGCCCACCCGCGGTAATTCGCGACCCAGATCAAAGGATCGACCCACGCATGATGAAGCTAAGGTCGGCACAGTAGTCGCGGTTGATCGCGGAAGATTCACTGTTTCCCTTGCCGACAGCGATACCGGCGAAGAGCGCACGGTCATCTACGCGGTTAAAGCCCGCGAGATCGGGCGCAAAGGATTGGTGGTCGGAGACGATGTTGACCTCGTCGGTGACCTAAGTGGCGTCGAGGATACTCAAGCACGAATAGTGCGTCGCCAAGAGCGGATCTCTACCCTGCGCCGCACCGCCGATGACAGTGACCCCGTTGAGCGAGTGATAGTTGCCAATGCCACGCAACTTGCCGTGGTGACGGCGACCACTAACCCAGATCCGAGCCCTGGCCTCATCGATCGGGCATTCGTTGCCGCCTACGATGCCGGAATTCAACCGCTGCTGATCGTCACCAAAACCGACCTGCACTCCCCCGACGAACTTAACCGCATGTACTTGCCACTTGATATTCCAGTATTTGAGGTGCATAAGAAATGTCCGACGCCAGCACTGATCGCAGTTCTAAAGAATCAAGTGACCGTCGTCGTCGGGCATTCCGGGGTGGGCAAATCCACTTTGGTCAATGCGCTGGTGCCCGGCACCGACCGATCCACCGGTGGGGTGAACCAAGTCACGGGTAAGGGGCGGCACACTTCGACCAGTGTTGTCGCCATCGCACTTGCCGGAGCCGGTTGGATTATTGATACCCCGGGTATTCGTTCATTCGGGCTCGCCCATGTCGACGCCGATCGGGTCATTAGCTCATTCGAGGATTTAGCACCGGGGATAGCGCAGTGCCCACGGGCCTGTTCACATGATGAACCAGATTGCGGTTTAAACCTGTGGGCCCCAAGTCAGCCACCGGCCGTACAACAAAGACTAGCCTCCATGCGAAGGCTACTTGCCGGGGTGGGGACTCCGACCAGTTAGTCGGGCCGAAGTGCTAATTTGTCTGTTCGATTTTGAACAGCCAAGTGGCTTCGGCACCGGAGTGCCCGACCCGGATCACCCAAATGGTCACTAGTACCGCCAGTACAATCAGAACCACCGCTAACAGTCGAACCCAGACGGGCCGGCGGCGATTGCGCGGGATACCGCGATCAAATAGCCAAAACACAAGTAGCACCACGAAGAAAGCGAGGGCTATTAGCGGCATGGTCGAGC
>JAQCEO010000026.1 GCA_027729805.1 Actinomycetota bacterium | reverse complement strand
CCCCTGGTGTCCAGCCCGCCAATACCCCATCGGTATTGGCCTTGGTGCGGCCGTGGCGAACGAGGATCAACGTGGTCACACACTGAGCGTAGATGCTAGGGGTGGATAGGGCAGAATTCGGACGTGCCCGAGGGCCTTGGCCTTTACGCCCAAGATGGCCTGACCCCCACTTTTACCTTGCATAGTTGGCAGGACCCGGCGAGCCGGATCTGGGCGCGGCGCGAGATTGGCGCCTGCGTGGCTATCGCCGCCGTCCCTATTAAGCGGTGAGCACGCCGGTCAGCAGCAGGATCATGATGCACAGACCCGCCACAACCCGGTAGACAACAAATGGCGTGTATGAGCGAGTTGACACCCAGCGCAGCAACCACGCAATGACCGCAAGCCCAACGAAAAAGGCGATCACGGTTGCGACAATTGTCGGCGCCCAAGTGACCGAGGCGTCGTTACCGATTTTGGTCGCTTCATAAATCCCCGAAGCTAGAACAGCTGGTACGGCGAGTAAAAAGGCGTACCGCGCCGCCGCCTCGCGGGTGTAGCCCAAAAGTAGACCGACGGAGATGGTGGCCCCGGAGCGCGACACCCCGGGGATTAGGGCGAGGGCCTGACCTAAACCCAGCAGGATGCCATCGCGACCATTAAGTGCCGCTAAGGTCTGAACCTTGCGGCCAATGCGATCGGCGAATCCCAAGATGAGGCCGAAGATTATTAAAGTGCAGGACACCAACCATAAATTTCGTGCGGCCGTTTCAATTTGATGGGCAAATACTAGGCCCAGCACCGCAATGGGGATGGTGCCGATGATGATGTACCAACCCATTCGAGCATCAATACTTGCTCGGAGTTCACGATTTACCAAACTACGTGCCCAGGTGGAGATAATGCGCACGATATCGCGCCAGAAGAAGACGATAACCGCGAGTTCAGTGCCGATCTGCGTAACGGCGGTGAATGCTGCCCCGGGGTCCTGCCAGCCGAACAACTGCGAGAGCACAAAAATGTGCGCGCTGGATGAAATTGGTAAGAATTCGGTGAGACCTTGCACGATTCCGAGAAAGATTGCCTCGAACCATGACATTGTCACGTAGCAAGACCCGATTCGTCGAGGACTTCAGCCATGGTTCGTAAGGTTGCGATTCGCTCATCCAGGGAGCCGGAGTAGATCGCCACCGATAAGGTGCCGACGCCGGATTCGGCGTATGCGGCGAGTCGATCGCGAATCCGGTCGCGCGGCCCAATGAGGGCCGTCTGGTCAATGAAACTAAGTGGCACGGCTGCGCCTGCACCCATGTAGTCGCGAGCCAGATACTTCTCTTGGATTTCTATGGCCGCCTGCTCGTACCCCATACGCGTGACCAATTGATTGTAGAAATTTTTCTCGCGTGAACCCATGCCACCGATATACAGCGCCGAATAGGCGCGTACTAAGTCCGCGCACCGATCGATATCGTCGCCGATCACAACCGGCACCGTAGGAACCACATCAAAACCGTCAAGGCTCCGCCCGCTTTTGGCCCGGCCAGCATTGACCGAGGCCAACAACGACTCGGCGCATTCGGGGGCGTAAAAAATCGCAAACCACCCATCGCCGATCTCACCGGCCAGTTCTAAGTTCTTTGGCCCGATAGCCGCCAGGTAGATCGGAATCTCCGCCCGCACCGGATGCACGGTCAAGGTCAACGCTTTACCCGGACCATCCGGTAGTGGAAGTGTGAAGAAGTCGCCGGAGTAATTAACCTTTTGTCGCGCTAAGGCAAGTCGAACTATGTCGACGTACTCACGGGTGCGCTGCAGTGGCTTATCGAACCGCACGCCATGCCAGCCCTCTGATACCTGTGGGCCGGAAACCCCAAGGCCGAGTCGAAAACGGCCCCCGGATAGCGAGTCCAAGGTGGCCGCGGTCATCGCGGTATTTGCCGGGGTGCGTCCGGGGATCTGGAAGATGGCAGAGCCTAAATCGATGTTCTTGGTTTGAGCGCCAACCCAGGCCAGTACCGTCGCCGCATCCGAGCCGTATGCCTCAGCCGCCCAGACCACCGAGTACCCGAGCCCGTCCGCTTGCTTGGCTAACTCCAGATTGTCCGAGTCATTTCCGGCGCCCCAATACCCCAAATTCAGACCTAGTTTCATGCCTTAAGTCTATGCCAAGGGGTAACGTATCGACATGGAGAAACGGCCGCTCGGGCGTTCTGGGGTGTGGGTTGGCCGTTTTGGCCTAGGCACGATGACTTGGGGCCGCGGCACTGATGAGTATGAGGCCCGAGATCAGCTCGCCGTTTTCCTAGATGCCGGCGGCACCTTGATTGATACCGCAGATGTTTATGCCGATGGTGCCTCTGAGACGTTGCTCGGGGAGCTCCTGGCGGAATTTGGCGTCCGAGATCAAGTGGTAATCGCCACCAAGGCGGTATCGACCCCGGGGGTTGACCGCAAATTCAATGCTTCGCGGGGCCATATTCGCACCGCCCTAGAAACTTCGCTGCGTCGACTTCGCACCGACCACATTGACCTATGGCAAATGCATGCGTGGGATCCCAGCACGCCCATGGATGAAACGCTCGCTGCGATCGATGACGCCGTACATAGTGGAAAAGTCAGATACGTCGGTGTCTCGAATTACTCGGGGTGGCAGGTGGCAAGAGCGGCGACTTGGCAGCGTGCGGTGCCCGGGCGTGCGCCAATTGTTACCGCACAAATGGAGTACTCCTTACTCGAACGGGGTATCGAGCGGGAAATTGTTCCGGCCGCCCAGACCCTTGGCCTAGGTATCTTGCCGTGGTCGCCCTTAGGCCGTGGCGTCCTGACCGGGAAGTATCGGCACAGCACCCCGAGTGACTCCCGCGGCGGAAATGCCGACACCGCCGGGTGGATTCAGATCTACCTAGAAGATCGCGGCCGCCGCATTGTTGATGCCGTTGCCACCGCGGCCGAGGGCCTGGGTGCCTCACCAACCGAGGTGGCGTTGGCGTGGCTACGTGATCGCCCGGGTGTCGTTGCACCGATCCTTGGCGCCCGCACCAATAACCAATTACTTGCAGCGCTGGCCAGCGAGGAGCTTGAACTGCCCGAGGAAATCACACGTGCACTTGATGAAATATCGGCACCGCCCATGGGTTACCCAGAAGCCGGCTGGGCGCAGCGGCGATGAAGCCGAGGTCAGCAGCACTGACAACATGGGAGTTCCGTGAGATCGCACTGTCACGTGAGACTAGCCGTGAATCGGCTCGCCAACTCCTAACCAGTGCAGCCGAGACCGATCATTGGGAACTTGCGAGCTCACGAATATTTCCGGATGGCCGTCGCAGCGTGCGGCTCCGCCGCAAAGTGATTCGAGCCGCCCGCACCGCCTAGGCGTGCGGCCTCTAACAAGCCCGCAGGAACCTATCCAGCACGCGCACCCCGAACTGCAACCCAGCCACCGGTACCCGCTCATCGACTCCATGGAACAGTCGCCAGTAGTCGAGATCTGCTGGCATCTGCAGCGGCGAGAACCCATAACAGTCAATCCCAAATCTAGAAAACGCTTTGGCATCCGTGCCGCCCGAGATCATGTATGGCACGGCCTTGGCTATCGGGTCCTCGGCGCGCAGCACCTGGGCCATTAGGTCAACGGTTGCCGTGTCGAAGGGGGCTTCCAGGGCGATATCTTCAACTTCGGTCGTGACAAAAATGCCGGCGCCGACCAACTCCCTAATCGTCGAATCAAATTCATCCTCATAGCCAGGCACCACTCGTCCATCAATGTTGGCGAACGCCTCGGTTGGAATCACGTTGTGCTTATAGCCGGCCTCCAGCATTGTCGGGTTGGCCGTGTTCCGCATGGTGGCACCGACTAGGGCACCAAAAGTGCCGAGCCGGCGAAGTAGCTCCTTGGGCTCCTGCGCATCAAATTCGATGCCATAGGCGGTAGCAAGCTCGGCAAGGAACAGCTCCACTGTCGGGGTAATTCGAAGTGGCCAGTTATGCCGCGCAACGCGAGTTACCGCTTCACACAACTCCGTGACGGCATTGTCTTCGTGCAGCATGGAGCCGTGCCCTGCTCGACCCGTGGCCCTAAGGCGAATCCAGCGGATTCCCTTCTCGGCGGTCTGGATCGGGTATAGACGCAGGTCCGCACGCACGGTTACCGAAAACCCACCTACCTCACCAACTGCCTCCGTCACACCATGGAACATCTCCGGGCGATTTGCCGCCAACCAGTGCCCACCGTGTCGGCTGCCGGCTTCCTCATCCGGCAGGAACAAAACCACCACATCACGTCGCGGCCTAATACCGGTAAATCCCCAGCCCCGGACGACCGCCAAAATCATCGCGTCCATGTCTTTCATATCAACCGCACCCCGGCCCCAGACAAATTCCGAGTCCACCTCGCCCGCAAATGGTGGTCGGCTCCACGCACTGGCAATGGCCGGCACCACGTCCAGATGCCCGTGCAGGAGCAGGGCCGGTGCGGCTGGGTCGGTACCGGCCACCCGCAAATACACCCCGGCCCTACTCGAGCTGGAGGTAGTGAACACCTCCGGGGTCCACCCCGCCTCCCGCAGTCGTTCGGCGCAGTAATCGGCAGCAGCGATCTCCCCAACAGTTTCGGAGCTGTCACCCCAATTACTGGTGTCGATTTGGATCAGATCGGTGAGCAGCCCAACAACTTCACCCTCGGCCTGCGGTAGCGGCTCCCAGATGGCACTCATGGGCCCATCCTGCCCGTTCGGAGGTGGTCTAGCCAGCAGGTATGCTCCATGTTCGCAGGATTTCCTGCGCCACGTCCGGGTGGCGGAATAGGCAGACGCGCTAGCTTGAGGTGCTAGTTCCCTTTACGGGGAATGGGGGTTCAAGTCCCCCCTCGGACACGCAGAATCACTTCAGGAATTAAGAGATCTTGTTCCCATGCGGACAAGCGATGGACAACAACACGCCTCCGAGAGCTTTGATGCAGCGCACCGGGGCAATCGTGCTAAGTGGACCGTCCCCAGCCACGGGTGAGGAGGCCGTCTCAGCCGTCTGATCCTTGAAAACTCCAAGGTGGCATCGGCCATCTTGGAGTAGCGCGCAGTTACGAGCTTATGTCTGAAGCCAAGTCACTCGCCCGCTGCCCAAGCCATAAATGCCACTTACGATTCCCAATTTACCCGTGGAAATCATGCCCGAGATGGTTGAACTTCGAGCTTCAACCTTACGTGCCTGGTAAGTTGCATTGGTCGCGATTGAATCATTAGTTGTGTGTCCTGGCGGAAGACCTTCAATGCCGGGGATAATGCGCTCAACGAAGGCGTCAAGATGAGTAGGCGGTAATTCTCCGGTCTCGATGCTTCTCTCCGAAGCGACCACGGCGCCGCAATGTGTATGGCCAAGAACAACGATCAACGACACGCCCAGGGCGGCAGCAGCAAACTCCAGACTGCCAAGACCAACGTCTTCGCAGACATTGCCAGCGTTTCGAACCACGAAGAGATTACCTGGCGCGGTATCGAAGATGTTGTCCGGAACTACTCTCGAATCACCACAGGACAAGATGGCCGCGAACGGCTTTTGTCCCTTTGCTGGGGTAGATCCCAGCGGCGAATAGTTCTTGGCCACCAAGTTTCCGTTGGCGCTTCGAGTATTGCCAAGCTTCAGGCGCTTCAAGGCCTCGGCCGGTGAAACCCGCTGAGCAGCCCCCGCAGCAGTAGCGCCAACTAGAGGAATTGCAGCCAAAGACGCGGCGGAAGCGCCCAGAATCATGAAATTACGACGAGATATTTCCATTGTGAATCCTCTCCTAAGGTTTGAGATACCTGCCATTTATGAAAGGCACAACAAAGTTTCCGGAGGATAACATGGTCCTAATGATCCTGCAACCTGAACTGGCGTAGAAAGCCCGGTAATTAAATAACTACCGATCTTTCCCCGGATCGTGGGGCATCGGACTCCCTCTCCACCCAGGATTTACACGCTGACGTTTTTTTTATGTTCACCAAGCACCATGGCGCCGAGACAACGCTGTTGCCAGACCAACTTGCGGCGCAATTGGAAAATCATGGTCATTCATGATCGGTCAGAGACACTCTCACAACCTGAAATCCCCTCCAGATGTCACCTAGCGTTGGCGACGTCTACTAGAAGGGGACACTATGAAGATTCGTCAACGCTCAATTGCGGCAATCGCTGCAGTGACACTATTCGTCACACCCGCATTGGCGGCGTGTGGTGAGAGCGCCGAGCAGGCTGCTGAGCAAATAGCTGAAAACGCCATGGGCGGTGAAGTGGACATTGAAGAGGGCAACGTCACTATCACGGACGATCAAGGCAATGAGATGGTGGCGGGTGCGGATGTTGCTTTGCCGGAGAACTGGCCGCTACCGGTTCCGGACTCAGGCACCCTGGCTATGGCAACCGTTCAGACCGACGGAACGGCCTACGCAATGTGGGTTGTGGACAGTTCGGCTGTGCAAGCGGCTACCCAGTCCGGGTGGCGGAATAGGCAGACGCGCTAGCTTGAGGTGCTAGTGCCCCAAAAGGGCATGGGGGTTCAAGTACCCCCTCGGACACAAGGCAGTTGGCGTCCCCCCATTGCAGCACCTGTACCCCTGGTAGGCAGGGATCGTTTCGAGAACGGGCCCGCGTAGTGGCAGCATGATGACACGATCGCGGGTATTCCTCGACGAAGGAGCTTTCCAGTGACCGATCTGCGGGCATGGCTGCCTCGGGCCGTTGATGCAGTTGATTCTTGGATGGAGCGGTTCGGCGGGTCCCCTGGTCACCCAACCCTCGCCGTTGACGACTCGGCACTCGAGGCCGCCTTCACGGCCCTTTCCAAGCGCCTTGAAAACAACTACCCATTCGGCAGCCCCCGATACGTCGGCCAGATGCTCAAACCACCGCATCCGGCTGCTGTTCTCGGCTATCTGACCGCCATGCTGATCAATCCCAATAACCACGCCCTTGATGGTGGCCCGGCCACCGCGCAGATGGAGAAGGAGGTGGTCTTAGACCTGGCCGCCATGTTCGGCATGAAGTCAAATATGGGCCACCTGACGTCCAGCGGGACCATCGCGAACCTGGAAGCACTGTGGGTTGCCCGCGAGTCCCATCCGGGCAAGGCGATCGCTTTCAGCGCCGATGCTCACTACACGCACTTGCGCATGTGTGGGGTGCTCGGTGTCGAGGGCATATCGGTGGCCGTGGATGATTTAGGCCGGATGGATCTCGACCACCTGCAGCGAGTCCTACAGCATCACGATGTCGGAACCGTCGTGGCCACCTTGGGCACCACCGGCCTTGGCGCCTTGGATCCGCTTCCGGGCATCATTGATATCGCACGAGATAGTGGGGCGCGCGTGCACGTGGACACCGCCTATGGCGGCTTCTTCGCACTCATCGCCGACGACTCACCTGACGGCGTATCTAGTGCCCCATTCGCGGCCCTGCCCGAGGCCGACAGCATCGTGGTGGATCCCCACAAGCATGGACTCCAGCCCTACGGCTGCGGGGCGGTGCTGTTCGCCGATCCCAGCGTGAGTCGGTTCTACCTGCACGACTCTCCCTACACCTACTTCTCCTCTGACGATATCCACTTGGGGGAGATCTCACTTGAGTGCAGCCGCGCCGGGGCCGCCGCTGCAGCTTTATGGCTCACCACCCAGGTCATTCCGCTGACGGACTCGGGCCTTGGGCAGGTACTGAGAGCCGACAGGCGAGGTGCCCTCAAATGGGCCGAACTTCTTGAAGGGTCGAAAAACCTAAAGCTCTATCAACCCCCTGAGCTCGATATCGTCGTTTACTTCCCCGACCGCCGGACAATGGGCGAGATAGACGCAGCGAGCGCAAAACTCTTCTGCGATGCTGCGGCTCTGCCAAGCGAGCAACGCATCGACCTAGCGACCTACTCGGTTGATGCCCAGGGATTCACTGCGCGTAAACATTCCATTGAAGCTGATAGGGCTCGCGCCCGGATCATGAGAAGCACTGTGATGAAGCCAGAGTCAGCAGTAGCGGTTACGCAAATTCACGCCACGATTGAATCACTCCTCGTGCCCGACTCCACCCATAGCACGCTGACCACTGAGGGATAGAACGGCAACTGCTGCAGGATCACCATTTCTTAATCGCGAAGTACCAAAGGTAGAAGCCACCCAGCACCGGACCGACCACTAACATCAAATATGGAACAACACCACCTTCGCCGTTTCCGATTGCGCCGAGCGCAGTGGCAACTATCGCCACGGTCACCACGACCACGGCTATCGCAAAGACCCACCGTTGCGGCGCCCGGACCGACCATGGCACGGGCGTCCCAGGTAACCCATCGCTCGCCTTGCTGTTATTCATCGCATCGTCACCGTTTGGCGTCATGGCTAGATCATGCCATGGTAGGAGCGAAATACCGTGGCGACTTCGACCCGATATTTCGAACAGAAAACCTCACGACCCAACCGCTGCGCATTTAGAGTAGCGACATGTTGCTCACCTCAGATCAAATCAACTCATTCGCCACCGACGGCGCGGTGGTGGTGCGCGGGGCCTTCAACGAGGCACAGGTGGCACAGGTAGCCGCCGGGATTGAAGCTAATCTCCTCGACCCTGGCCCATTGATGTTGGTCGCATCCAGTCCGGACGACCCGGGTTATTTCGTAGAGGATTTTTGCAACTGGCAGCGAATTTCGCAGTATGAAGACTTCATCCGATCATCGCCGGCCGCCGTCATCGCACAGCAACTAATGCAAAGCCAGCAGGTCAGGTTGCATCACGACCACATGCTGGTTAAGGAAGCCGGCACGAAGCAGCGCACCCCGTGGCACCAAGACCAGCCCTACTACAACATTGCCGGGTTTCAGAACGTGTCGATGTGGATGCCGGTGGACTCGGTGCCTAGACAATCATCAGTGGAGTTCTTGGCCGGTAGCCACCTGGGACCGTGGTTAATGCCCCGTACCTTCCAGGACAATCAGGCAAAATGGTTTCCCGAGGGCACCCTTGCCGATCTACCCGATGTTGAGGAAGATCGCGACTCCTATCGGATTTTGGGCTGGGCCCTAGAGCCCGGCGATGCGGTCTTCTTCCACATGCTCACCTTGCATGGGGCCGCCGGCTCGAGCGCGCGCCGCCGCGCATTCTCGGTTCGTTTTATCGGTGATGATGCCCGGCACGCAGCGCGGCCATGGCGGACCTCACCGGAGTTTGCCGGCTTAGCCGCGGAGCTGCCCGATGGTGCCCCCTTTGAACACCCGCTCTTCCCAGTTCTTGTCAGCTAGCTTTAGGAACTTAGGGCGCGCGAGCCCAACTAATGAAATATCGGGAAACCTAATCCCTAGCGGCGAGTCGCGCGCGCAAAACCTCGCGCCTGTCCTCAAAGCGCGTTGCCGAGACTTCCATCGCCTCCAGCAACTCCGACAGTTCCAATCTGGCCACCTCACCCGCCGAACCGAGGTCGGTGCGCTCGAAAACCCGCCACTTACGAAGTATCGGCATCAGCACCTCATCCTTGTGCTGACGTAAGTCATAGATCCCGGCAACCGCAATTTCCACAGCCTTGCGGGTGAAGCCTTCGATACCATTTCCGGGCATCGCGAAGTCGCGCACACTCTCAGTAACCGCGCGCATGGTGGCATCCGGAGTGATATCGAATGCCGCGGACATCAGGTTTCGATAGAAAATCATGTGGAGGTTTTCATCAAGTGCGATTCGCGCCAATAGCTGCTCGGCAACCGGGTCACCGGTTGCGGTCCCGGTGTTGCGATGAGAGACCCGGGTAGCAAGTTCTTGGAAGGAGACGTACGACAACCCGGCGAGTACCCCCGGGTGAATTGCCCTGAAGCCTTCGGTCATATGGACCATGCGTGCCCGCTCAAGAGCTATCGGGTCAACGGCCCGCGTAACTACGAGGTAGTCGCGAATCGCTATGCCATGCCGGCCCTCTTCGGCGGTCCACCGCCCAACCCAATGCCCCCACGGACCATCAAGACCCAAGAAGGTGGCGATTTCATGGTGGTAGCTGGGTAGGTTGTCCTCGGTTAATAAGTTGACGATCAAACTGGTGCGCGCGACTTCACTGAAGCGCTGCTCCTGCGGGGTCCACTCCTTGCCGTCGAGTGGGCCGGCGAAGTCCGCCCCCGAACTCCACGGAATGTACTCGTGCGGGAACCATTCCTTGGCATGGGCTAAGTGACGGTTGAGTTCGACTTCGACCACCGGCTCCAAATCCACTAGGAGTCGCTGCTCGGAAATGCTGTCGATCAGTGCGGTCATGCCCTCAGCCTCCCAGACTTTGAAACTTCCGGCACCCCGGGCCCTTTCGCCTTGGGCGTGACGCCGTACGTATCAGCGATGCTCCATCCAGCCACCTGCAATCCGAATACCTAAAAAAGCACCCCGCAGTAGGCAAGGGCCATTTTAACAAGTCGGCCTTGCCCACCACTCATCTCCGCTTGAAAGGTGAGTGTCGCTGCTTCGGCAGGAGTAACCCAGACCAGATCGAGGGCATCTTGTGATGGGGTGCAGTCCCCCGAAATCGGAACAACGAAAGCCATTGAAACCGCATGTTGACGTGGATCATGGAAACCGGTCACGGTTGGATCCGGGAAGTATTCCACGACGGTAAATGGTTGCGCTGTTGCTGGTATCTGCGGCATGGCAAGCGGGCCAAGGTCTTTCTCCAGATGACGAATAAGGGCATCGCGGATGAGTTCGCCATACATCACTCGCCCAGATACAACCGCACGGCTGATGCTGCCATCGGGCATCGCTCGAAGTAGCAGCCCCACCTGGGTGACTTCGCCATTGAGATCTGTCCGCACCGGGACCGCGTCGACATAAACAACCGGCAGTTGTCCCCGAGCCGTAGCAAGCTCCTCTTCACTTAGCCACTGGGTTCGGGTATCAAGACTGTCGCTCACATAGGCACCTTAACCGGGCGCGCAATCAACTACAATGCCGACATGAGTCAATCCACGCCACGCCAGGACGGCGGAACCCGCCCGGATGGCACCGAATATGAAGTCCAAAAGTCCGAGGATTTTTGGGCGAGTCAACTCACGCCGCAGGAGTACCACGTGTTGCGCGAAGCCGGCACCGAAGCCCCTTTCGTGGGTGAGTTCACCGACACGAAGGCCGAAGGGAGCTACTCCTGCCGGGCTTGTGGGGCGGAGTTATTTCGCAGCTCCGGCAAGTTCGACTCCCATTGCGGCTGGCCCAGTTTCTTCGAACCCTTGGCTAAGGATGCCGTGGTCTATCTAAAGGACGCCTCAATGGGCCGGGTTCGCACCGAGGTGCGATGTGCGTCCTGTGGGGGCCATCTGGGTCATGTCTTTGAGGGCGAGGGCTACAACACACCAACCGATCTGCGCTATTGCATCAATTCCATCTCCCTGAAGATGAACCCAACCAGCGCCAACGCACCGGCCCTACCGGCCTGAAAGCGAGGCTGGCTCGGCGCGCCAAGACCGGTCAGCACCCCGAGCTGGCCGTAACCTGCGAAGGTGAGATCTGTACCCGAGGCCGCCGATGCTTTCGCCGAAGCGCTGGTCCGGGTGCGCTCGGTGGTGGTCCGCCCAGAATTTCGCTTAGACGAGGCCCCGGCCCCGGCCCGGCTCGCCCCCAGCGCCTTGGCACTGACCGCGGAAAGAACTGATCTGGACTTCGACCATGCCTCCGGGCGCTTTGTGCTGCTGCACGACCCCGATGGGGTCGAGGAGTGGGATGGCACCTTCCGCGCCGTCGTCTTCGTGCGGGCCGCCCTCGAAGCGGATCTGATCGGTGACCCGCTACTGCACGAGGTGGGCTGGAGCTGGCTGGTGGAGTCCCTCGCCAGTACCGGGGCGGAGTGCACCCAAGCCGGCGGCACCGTGACTTGTAGTTCCGGGCAGTCATTTGGGTCCATGGCCGACCGCCCTACCGATGGCTTCGTCGAGATACGTGCTTCCTGGACCCCGGTGGCAACCGACGGGTCACCGGTCGAGTTAGTCATGGACCGGCATGTCGGTGCCTGGATCGATCTACTTGCACACGCTGCGGGCCTGATGCCGATGCCACCTGGGATGGCGCAGGTTAGTGAACCGCGTAGACGTAAACGTGGTTGATACCGACTATGCCTGAGCGAGAAGCGCTAGCACCAGCCCCAGCAGATCTCACCCCGGTCCCGTATACGCCACGTGAGCCCGTACCGGATGTAATAACCAGCGCTGCTGCGCTTTGGGATTACGCGGAGCAGTTGCGTTCAGCAAGTGGCCCACTTGCGTTAGATGCTGAGCGAGCGTCCGGCTTCAAGTACAGCCAGCGCGCTTATCTCGTACAACTACGCCGCTCGGGTGCCGGTACCGCGCTAATTGACCCGATCTGGTTGCCGGACCTTTCGATTATCCAAGAGGCCACCGACGGCGTCGAGTGGATTTTGCACGCGGCAACCCAAGACCTCGCCTGCCTAGCCGAAGTTGGCCTGCACCCGGCGCGACTTTTCGATACCGAACTTGCCGGCCGGCTCCTTGGGCGCGAACGCGTCAGCCTCGGACCACTAGTCGCCAGTGAACTCGGTGAGCACCTGGAGAAGGGACACGGTGCCGCCGACTGGTCCTTGCGACCCCTGACCTCAGGGCAACTGCTTTATGCCGTACTCGACGTTGAGTTACTAGTTGAACTTCGCGATGTGATGTACGCAGAACTTGAGCGCGCTGGCAAACTCACGTGGGCCCTTCAAGAATTTGAAGCGCTGTTGACATTTACCCCGCGAGATCGAGGTGATGATCCGTGGCGTCGAACCTCTGGGATTCATAAGATTCGTAAGCCTCGTGCACTTGCCGTGGTCCGGGCTCTTTGGCTGGCTCGTGACGGCGTCGCGCAGCGCGAAGACATAGCCCCCGGTCGGATCCTGTCGGATGCAGCGATTGCTGCTGCAGCAACTTTGCTGCCGGCAACACCGGATGCACTAGGAGCGATAAAGGAGTTCAGCGGACGCGGTCAAACCCGTCGGCGCGCCACCTGGTGGACAGCGATAAGCACCGCGCTGGCACTGCCGGAAGCAGAACTACCAGCCGGATCGTTACCAGCCAGCGGCCCGCCTGCGCCACGGGCCTGGGCCGAACGCGACCCACTGGCATTTGCCCGGCTAGAAACCGCGCGCGCCCAACTTAAGGAGATTTCGGAACGGGTTTTGGTTCCGGTGGAGAACCTAATCAGCCCCCAGCTCGTGCGCCGGATCTGCTGGACTCCCCCGACCGCGCCCCACCACCTAACCGATCAACTCAGCGCCGGCGGCGCGCGGCCCTGGCAAATCGAGTTGACCGGTCCGGCTCTGGAATATGCCATGTCGGCGACCGTGAAAACAAACGTTACCAGCGGGTAGCGAGTTTTGTTACTGGCGAGTAATATCGGGAGGTCCAACATAAGGAGCAACCGTGAGCCCAGCCAATCGTGGCGCCTCGTTAACCCAGGCAGTTGTCTTCGTTGACGGTGTCCGAACTCCATTTGGTAAAGCCGGTGGCGCCTTGGGTGATGCTCGTTCAGATGACCTCGTCGTTAAGACTTTTCGGGAGTTACTCCGCCGAAATCCGTCATTACCACCGGCTCGCATCGATGATGTTGCCGTTGCCGCGACCACCCAGATCGGTGACCAAGGACTAACCCTTGGGCGTACGGCAGCGATCTTGTCCGGATTACCGGTATCGGTCCCCGGCTACTCCATTGACCGAATGTGTGCGGGCGCCATGACCGCCGTCACTACCTTGTCGGCATCCATCATGGCCGGGGTGTACGACATCGCAATGGCCGGCGGAGTCGAACACATGGGCCGACACCCGATCGGTGAAGGCGTGAATCCGAATCCTCGATTCTTTGCCGAACACCTCGTTGACCCAGATGCACTCCAGATGGGTAAAACCGCCGAGAATCTGCATGACCGGTTCCCGCAGTTAACTAAAGCCCGCGCCGATGCCTTCGCGGTGGCCTCCCAGGAAAAGACGGCCAAGGCGTACGCGAATGGGATGCTACAAAGCGAGATAGTTCCGGTGGCGGTTCGCAGTCCCGAATTGGGTTGGGATTTGGTAAGTGTTGACGAAGGCCCCCGCCCCGGCACCTCCATTGCTGGTCTAGCCACCTTAAAGACGCCATTTCGCTCAAATGGGCGGGTTACCGCCGGGAACAGTTCGGGTCTTACCGACGGTGCCACCGCCTGCCTGCTCGCCAGCGAGGTGGTCGCGGATGAGCTTGGCCTAACCAAGAAAATGCGGATGGTTGGATTTGCCTTTGCCGGCGTCGAACCAGAGGTCATGGGGGTTGGGCCGGTGCCGAGCACCGAAAAAGCTCTTGCCCGCGCCGGCCTGACCATCGCAGATATCGATCTATTTGAGATTAACGAAGCATTCGCGGTTCAGGTGCTCGCATTTTTGGATCATTTCAGAGTCGCCGATGACGACCCGCGGGTGAACCCACTCGGAGGCGCCATCGCGGTCGGGCATCCACTTGCATCGAGTGGTATCCGCTTGATGAGTTACCTAGCGAAGGACTTCGAGAACAACCCGACCGCCCGCTACGGAATCACCACAATGTGTATTGGCCTTGGCATGGGCGGCACCATCATCTGGGAAAACACCGACTTACCAGGCGGTTCAGCATGAGCACCGATGACGTGCGCACGAAAATGTCATCGGCCCTTGCGGGTGAAATAATAACCCACGCAAAAGTGCGGCTACTGGAATTGCCATTAGGCGCCGGTCAACTTGCCCTCATAACCTTGGACAATGATCAAGACCACACCCGGCCTTCCACATTTGGGCCGGGTGGATTGGCCGCATTAGATAACGCATTGGATTTGATCGGTCAGCACGCAGAGATAGCCGCGGTTGCCGTCACCGGAAAACCATTTGTCTTTGCGGTGGGCGCCGACCTTAGTGGGGTGGATCTAATAGACAGCCTCGCGGCAGCTCGAGCCGTCACCGAACTTGGGCACCGGGTCTTTCGACGCCTAGGTGAGCTGCCCGTGCCCTCATTTGCCTACATCAACGGCGCCGCCATGGGCGGTGGGCTGGAACTGGCACTGCATTGCACCTACCGCACCGTTTCCACCGGAGCGACCGGATTATCGCTGCCCGAGGTATTCCTTGGCCTGATCCCCGGTTGGGGTGGCACCTGGTTACTCCCGAACCTGATCGGTCCAGCAAATGCACTCCAGGTCATCATCAATAATTCAATGGCCCAGAACAAGCAAATGCGGCCCAAGGACTTGATCAAACTCGGTATCGCAGACGCTGCGTTCGAGCCCGCTGATTTTCTGGAACAGTCCATGCTCTGGACAGCTCGAGTGCTCCGAGCGGAGGTGAATGTTGTTCGTCCGGAGCCAGACCGTCAGACCTGGGATGACGTAGTTGCCGCAGCGCGGTCCGGCGTAGCGGCCAGAGTGCATGGTGCAACACCGGCCCCCGATGTGGCGCTAGATCTTGTTGCGGCCGCCAAGACCAGAACCCGCGATGAAGGATTCACCGCAGAAGATGAGGCGCTGTCTGCCTTGATGATGGGAGATGATCTGCGCGCTAGCCTTTATGCATTCAACTTGGTTAACAAAAGAGCACGCAAACCGGTCGGTCTTCCAGATAAATCGACTCCCCGACCGGTTAGCAAGGTTGGCGTGGTTGGTGCTGGACTGATGGCAAGTCAGTTGGCGCTGCTTTTCGTGCGCCGGCTCCAAGTACCACTAATAATGACCGATTTAGATGAGGAGCGAGTAGTAAAAGGGCTTGCCTACGTGCACGGTGAGCTCGACGCCCTAGTGGCAAATGGTCGCCTAACCTCGGATAAGGCGAACCGCTTGAAGGCACTTGTTACCGGCAGTACTTCAAAGGCTGGCTTTGCTGATGCAGATTTTGTCATTGAGGCCGTCTTCGAGAATCTCGAAATCAAACAGCAAGTTTTTGCGGAGATCGAGTCTGCCGTGTCGGATACCTGCGTTATGGCCACGAATACCTCATCACTTTCGGTTACTGATATGGCGCAAAATCTCCGGCACCCGGAACGCGTTGTTGGGTTTCATTTTTTCAATCCGGTTGCGGTAATGCCGTTACTTGAAATTGCCCGAGGCACTCAGACCGACGATGCCACTTTGGCGACGGCATTCGTGGTCGGGAAAACACTCAAGAAGTCTTGTGTGCTAGTCAAAGACAGGCCCGCATTCGTGGTTAATCGCTTGCTCACTAGATACCTGGGCGAGATTACCCGTGCGGTAGATGAAGGCACCGATTTCGCGGTTGCAGACACCGCACTGGAGCCACTGGGCCTACCGCTCTCGCCATTTGTTTTGCTGCAACTGGTTGGTCCAGCTGTGGCATTCCACGTTTCGGAGACAATGAACAAAGTGTTCCCAGATCGTTTCTATGTCTCAGAAAATCTCCGGCGCTTAGTAGCGGCCGGCAAGACCGGTGTCTACATCATGGATGGGGCGGGCAAACCCTCGGTGGACCCGGAGGTAGCTGCGCTTTATCAGCAAGGGCCGGTGCAACTAAGTGCGGAAATGGTGCGCACGAGAGTACTCGCGGCGCTTGCCGATGAGGTGCAGTTGATACTCGATGAAGGCGTGGTAACGGCGGCAGAGGATGTGGATCTGTGCATGCTACTGGGAGCCGGTTGGCCATTTTGGCTCGGTGGGCTGACGCCTTACCTAGATCGGACGGGTACCTCACAGCGAGTCAACGGTAGGCGTTTCCTGGCGTCTGGCGTAGCTTCGGTTCCGGTTTGAGTCCCTCGGACTAGGCTAATTAGCGATTGATCCTGAAGCCGTCTCATCGGCCCCGAGATCTGTGCGCCGCGCCATCGTCTCGACTATCAGGAGCGAAATATCCTGTGCGGTCAGACCAATTTCGCTCAGGATCGCAGCACGTTTGCCCTGCTCGAGGAATACCGTGGGAATCCCGAAGTTGCGCACGCTGACATCGATATCGTGATCACGCAATAATTGACTGACCGATGCACCCACCCCGCCATCGCGAATCCCGTCCTCAATAGTGATTACCAACCTGGCATTGCGGGCAATATCAACAAGTTCCGATGAGCAGGGTTTGACCCAGCGCGGGTCGACAACCAGTACGCCAATCCCCTGGGCGCGCAGTCGACCGGCTACCTCAACCGCCATCGGCGCTAGCACGCCGATGCTGATGATTAGCACCTCGGGGTCACCTGACTCGGCGAGTACATCTAGCTCACCTAGCGTGCGTATTGCGGCTGTCGCAGGCGAGAGCGCGCCTTTAGGGAAACGCACCACGGTTGGGGCATCGTCAACCAAAACGGCCTCGCGTAATGCCCGACGTAGGGTGGCCTCGTCGCGCGGAGCCGCGATGCGCAACCCAGGAACCACCTGCAACATCGCCAGATCCCACACGCCGTTATGACTAGCGCCATCGTCACCGGTAACCCCCGCGCGATCGAGGACAAAAGTCACACCCGCCTTATGCAGGGCACAGTCCATCAGCACTTGATCAAACGCTCGGTTTAAAAAAGTTGCATAAAGCGCAACAACCGGATGCATGCCACCAAATGCCAACCCGGCCGCACTCGTCGCCGCATGCTGCTCCGCGATACCGACATCGTAGATTCGATTTGGGTAGGCGGCCGCAAACCTATCGAGCCCGGTCGGGGCCAACATGGCTGCGGTAATCGCGACGACATCGGGCCGCTCATGACCGATTCGTACCAACTCATCGCCGAACACACCCGTCCAAGTAGGCCCACCGGCGCTCAGGGGCTCACCGGTTTCCGGGTCGATCACACCGACGCCATGGAACCGATCGGCTTCATCGCTTTCCGCCGGTCCGTAGCCTCGACCCTTTTGGGTGATCGCATGCACAATCACCGGACCGTCGAAAACCTTTGCCCGTTCCAGTGCGTACTCCATCTCCGCATGGTCATGTCCGTCAATCGGTCCGATGTATTTAAGACCGAGATCCTCGAACATCCCCTGCGGCGCGAATATGTCCTTTACGCCCTTTTTCATCCCGTGTAGGGCGCCGAAAATCGACCTCCCAACTACCGGTGTGCGCTGCAATGTGCGCTTCCCCCACGACAAGACTCGCTCGTAGCCACGGGTTGTTCGTAAAGTCGAAAGATGATGGGCTAGGCCACCAATGGTCGGTGAGTACGAACGTGCGTTGTCATTGACAACGATGATCACCTGACGGTCGCCCGCGGCTATATTGTTCAGCGCCTCCCAGGCCATGCCACCGGTGAGTGCACCATCGCCAATTACTGCCACCACATGATGTTGCCCAAGGAGGCCACGCTGCTGCCAGGCTTTGGCGAGGCCATCGGCGTATGACAAAACTGTCGAAGCATGGGAGTTTTCGATAACGTCGTGCACACTTTCCGAACGGCTCGGATAGCCCGAGATCCCACCGCGCTGCCGCAGCTGATCAAACCCCGACGCGCGACCGGTGAGGATTTTATGTACATAAGCTTGATGGCCGGTGTCCCACATGATTACATCATCGGGTGAGTTAAATACCCGGTGGAGAGCCATCGACAACTCGACCACCCCAAGATTTGGTCCCAGGTGCCCACCGGTTGCTGAAACTTTTTGAACCAAGAAGGTGCGGATTTCAGCCGCTAACTCGGGTAGTTGCGCAGGGGTGAGCGACCGGAGATCGCGGGGGTCGCCGATGCCCGATAGCAGACTCAACGCGGGCCCCAATCCACTGCGACTGCTCCTATGTTACTCAACACCACCAGTCTACGACCTCAACTTAATTCCTACCCGTTTATCGGTTGGGCACTCGCCGGTATCGACTTGGTGAGCGCCGCTTCAACCAACACTAATTCGCGCTGTAATTGCAAGAATCGGGCCCCCTGAGCCTGTATCGACTGCTGGGCACTGACCAATTCAGCCGGGGTAAGCAGGGGTCCTAGCTCAACGCGAGCCTGCCCGTAGGCCGTTCGGGTCGCGGCCAGACAACTATCCATGTAGTGGCAAAGGTAGCGAACCAAGGCCAGTGGGAGGGTCCGCAGTACCCCGGTCCGAAGATCTGGCGGCCCCTGATCCAATAACCAGGGCACGACTTTCACCTCGAATTCCGCAGTACCGGGGGGAGGCAAATCACGGGGCCAACCCGGTGGCGTTCGGCCGGCGGTAGTCACAGCAGCGAGCGCAGGACGTACTGCAAAATGCCACCGTGCCGGTAGTAGTCGGCTTCACCTGGGGTGTCAATTCGAACCATGGCGGTGAATTCGACGGTGCGCCCATCCGCGGCCACCGCCTCAACATCGACCTGGCTCGGTGTCACTCCATTATTAAGTTCGCTGATGCCGTGAATTGTGAATACTTCATCCCCTTGCAGACCAAGGGTTCTCGCGGTCATGCCCGCCGGGAACTGCAATGGCAGCACTCCCATGCCGATTAGATTTGACCGGTGAATGCGCTCGTAGGACTCCGCGATTACCACGCGCACACCAAGTAACGCGGTGCCCTTAGCTGCCCAGTCTCGGCTCGAGCCGGAGCCGTATTCCTTGCCCGCCAAGATCACCAGCGGGGTGTGGTGCGCCGCGTATGCCATCGCCGCTTTATAGACGGGCACGATTTCGTCATTTGGGGTTGTGAAATCGACGGTGAAGCCACCTTCCACATCGTGCAACATCAAATTACGCAGTCGAATGTTGGCGAAGGTCCCGCGAATCATTACCTCGTGATTGCCGCGGCGTGATCCGTAGGAGTTAAAGTCTGCACGTTCTACGCCATGCGCACTCAGGTAGATTCCGGCAGGGCTGTCAAGACGAATCGAGCCGGCTGGCGAAATGTGATCCGTCGTCACCGAATCCCCGAGTTTCAAAAGCACCCGTGCACCCGTGATATCCGCAACCGGACTTGGCTCACGGCGCATTCCATCGAAATATGGCGGTTTACGCACGTAGGTACTCGTCGGATCCCAAGCGAACACATCACCGCTTGGGGTCTCCAGTGCGCGCCAGTTCTCATCACCAAGGAATACATCGGCATAGCGCTCTGCGAACATTCCCGCATCTAGGGAATCATCAACAACTCGCTGAACTTCGTCCGAGGTGGGCCAGATATCGGCAAGGTAGACCGGTGCTCCCAGTGCGTCGGTACCAAGTGCATCATTTTGGAGGTCGATATTCATGGTGCCAGCTATTGCATAGGCGACCACCAGCGGCGGCGAAGCCAGATAATTCATTTTGACATCCGGGTTTATTCGCCCTTCAAAGTTACGATTTCCGCTCAGCACTGCCGTGACCGCGAGATCATTTTCATTGACGGCCTTGCTCACCTCAGGTATTAGTGGCCCGGAGTTACCAATGCAGGTGGTGCAGCCATAACCGACGGTGTCAAAGCCCAGCTCATCGAGGTACCGGGTCAGGCCGGCCTTGTCGTAGTAGTCGGTTACCACCTTCGAGCCAGGTGCGAGTGAGGTCTTCACCCAAGGCTTACGTTGCAAACCACGCTCAACGGCATTTTTTGCTAGCAACCCGGCGGCAATCATGACCGACGGATTTGAAGTATTAGTGCAGGATGTGATTGCGGCTATCGCTACCGCGCCGTGACCAATCGCAACCGGCGCACCGGAAATAGTGAAATCGACGACGGTGTCGGGGGTCCGCGTGTAGTCACCAAGGGCGGTACCGAACATTGCCTTGGCTTCAGTTAGTGGCACCCGATCCTGGGGTCTCTTGGGCCCGGCCAAGCTCGGCACCACGGTTGCAAGATCCAGTTCGATGTATTCGGAGTAATTAGGCTCATTCTTCGGGTCGTGCCACATACCTTGGGCCTTGGCGTAAGCCGCGACCAAGGCACACTGCTGATCTGGGCGCCCGGTCAACCGTAGGTAGGCCATTGTCATTTCATCAATGGGGAATATCGCTACCGTACTGCCGTACTCTGGGCTCATATTGCCGATGGTGGCGCGATTTGCCAGCGGAACCGAACTAACGCCGTCACCATAGAATTCGACGAACTTGCCAACTACTCCATGTACCCGCAACATCTGCGTGATTGTGAGAACTAGATCGGTGGCGGTCGCGCCCTGCGGCAACTCGCCACGCAACTTGAACCCAACAACCCGCGGGATCAACATGGACACCGGCTGGCCGAGCATTGCCGCCTCAGCCTCGATCCCCCCGACACCCCAGCCGAGGACACCTAGCCCATTGACCATGGTGGTATGCGAATCGGTGCCAACGACGGTATCCGGGTAAGCCTGACCACCGCGTGCCATTACGACATGGGCTAGGTACTCGATATTGACCTGATGCACAATCCCGGAACCGGGTGGGACAACTTTGAACCCATCGAATGCGCCCTGACCCCAGCGTAAGAATTGATAACGCTCACGATTGCGCTGATACTCAAGTGCGACGTTCAGTGACTGGGCGTCTGGAACCGCGAAGTAATCAGCAATCACGGAGTGATCGATTACCATTTCGGCCGGTGCGAGTGGCTCGATTCGAGACGGGTTACCGCCCAGCTCGGTCATCGCCTCACGCATTGTGGCTAGGTCGACTACTACCGGGACGCCGGTGAAATCTTGCATGAGCACGCGAGCTGGGGTAAAGGAAATCTCTTGATTTGGCTCCGCCGCCTGATCCCAAGCACCAAGTGCTCGAATGGTTTCGGCCGTGACATTAGTGTCATCTTCGGTTCTGAGTAGATTTTCCAGAAGTACCTTGTGGGTAAAGGGCAGTTTCTCGAAGCCGGGCACCACATCGATCCCGAAGATCTCGTATTCCTGCCCCGATACCGCTAGGACGCGCTTGGCGTCGAAACTATTCCTGCTGCCCACTTGAACCTCCGAAAGGTATCTTGACGTCAAGATATCTGATCGGCGGCGGCGATGGGCACCAGGGTGGCCACCAATTCGACGTGGTGGGTCATCGGGAAAGTGTCATAACCGCTGGCCTTGGCCAACCGATAACCCAATGTTGCGAAAGTGGCAACATCGCGGGCGAGGGCCACCGGATCACATGCTACGTAGACCACTACCCGCGGCTTTCTTGCTGCGATTTGACCGGCGACCACCGGGCCGGCACCGGTCCGCGGTGGGTCTAACACCACTCCAGCAACGGGGCCGGACGCTGCTGCGCTGGCCAGCCAAGTGTCGACCTGCCCTTCGACCAATTTAATATTTACCTCCTGGTGCAGATTCCGGCGGGCATCGCGTACCGACCTGCTAGCAACGTCAACTGCCACCACGGAGCCGGTAGTCCCAACCGCCGCAGCCAAATAGGCACTAAATAACCCGACTCCGGAGTAAAGATCCCACCAAGTCTCGCCAACAAGTGGTTGACCGGCGGCTAGTACAGCCTGGGCCAATGCGGTGGGGGCCCCGCGATGGCTTTGCCAAAAACTCCCCACCTCAACTTGCCAACGCCGGCCGAGCACCGTTTGGGTTACTCGGTGCGCACCCGCCGGCCCGGGGCCGGTAGCCGCGATAACGACCCCACCATCAGATCCCTCCGCGGAGCGCACCTCAAGGGCGCCCGGGTAGGTGCCGGCCGGCACCACCCCTTGGCCTTCGGTAGCTATCACGCACTTGGTAACCGGCAATATTGTGTTGCTGCGATAAGCGTGGAACCCGACGTGACCTTGGCTATCAACACCCCAGCGCACTCGAGTGCGCCAGTGCAGCCCATCACAATCCCCCGCTAGCGGTACAACCGGAATATCGAGATCGACTAGCCGGGCGTGTCGACGAAAGGCGTCGGCGACCACCTGCTGCTTTAGTGCACGCTGCCTGCTTAAAGAAATATGTTGGAAGTCGCAGCCACCGCATAACTGCGGCCCAGCAAAAGCACATGGTGGGGATACCCGGTCCGGGCTTGGCTCCAAGATCACAATGGCATCTGCGCGCACGATTTTCGCTCTGACTTCGGTGATCTCTATTCGGGCAGACTCTCCGGGAAGTGCATGTCGGACAAAAATGGTGCGCCCATTAGCATGGGCGATGAAATGCCCCCCGTGTGCTACCTGGCCGATGGTGACTTCCAGAACATCGCCAACGGCAAGAGGTCCTACCGATTTGGCATCGAAATCAGGAATCACGGTTTAGTGCACGCTCACTTGAATCAAGTTGCCAAGGCACACTTGTCATCATTACCCCGGGCATGAATAGTAGACGACTCTTTAGGCGTAAAGCCGATTGATTATGCAAAACCTGCTCAAACCAGTGGCCAACTACATACTCGGGGACATAGACCGTTACTACATCATTGGGGTTATCCGTGCGCAGGCGCTTTACATATTCGATGATCGGGCGCGTGATTTCGCGGTAAGGCGAATCAAGGACTTTTAGGGTTACCGGAATGGTTCGCCGTTCCCACTCGGCCACTAGTTCACCGGTTGCTTCATCGTCAACGTTGACGGTAATAGCTTCGAGAACTGACGGTCGAGTAGCTCGCGCATATGCCAAGGCGCGCAAGGTTGGCTTATGAATCTTCGAGACGAGAACCAGTGCGTGTACCCGTGTTGGCAGCGTGATCTTGTCCTCATCGGAAGTTGCAAGCTCGGTGGCCACGCGGTCATAGTGCCTGCGAATCCCTCGCATTAGTAGGTAGATAAGTGGCATCGCAACCACAACAATCCAGGCGCCATTGGTAAATTCAGTCAGTAGCACAATGATCAACACCGATCCGGTCATCGCGAAACCCACCGAGTTTATGGCCCGCGATCGCATCATTTTTCGTCGTTCTACCGCAACCGTCTCTCCGAGTAGATTGCGATTCCAGTGCTTAATCATTCCAAGTTGACTAAGGGTGAAGGCGACGAATACGGCGACGATGTAGAGGCTGATTAAGTTCGTGACGCTCGCCTGATAGATGATGACAAGCACCACGGCGATGCCGGCGAGCATCAAGATGCCATTGCTGAATGCCAGCCGGTCACCTCGGGTATGCAATTGACGTGGCAGGTACCCATCGCGCGCCAAGACGGAGCCAAGGACCGGAAACACGTTAAAAGCGGTGTTGGAGGCCAACACCAAAATCAGGGCGGTGGCCAGCGCAATCACCAATACGGCGATTTCGAAATTGTCGAATACAGCGTCAGCGACCTGCACGATAACAGTCTTTTGCGACTGCCCCTCGGGAAGTCCGATTAGATCCTTATCAAACTCGGTCACCTGAACCCGCGTTTTAAGTGCCAGCCAGGTGATCCCGGCAAACATCGTGGTAGATATTAGGCCTAGCATCAACAAACTCGTTGCCGCGTTCTTTGATTTCGGCTTACGAAAGGTCGGCACGCCATTAGCAATGGCCTCGACACCTGTTATTGCGGTCGCGCCGGAGGAAAATGAGCGTGCTAAGAGGAAGATCAGTGCCACTCCCGCAAAGCTTGCCTCCGGGACGACCTCCCAGTTTGCACTCTCGGCCTCGATATTCGTACCCATAGCGATCCGAAAAATCGCCGCACCGAGCATTACGAAGATCGATGCGATGAAGAAATAGGTTGGAATCGCAAAAAGTAAACCTGAGTCGCGAACACCACGCAAGTTCAACAAAGTGATAATCACGATGGTGCCAACGGCATACCAAACACTATTCTCGGCAATTGCCGGGATCGCGGACCCGAGGTTGGCGATCGCTGAGGAAATGGATACCGCAACCGTCAGTACATAGTCAATCAGTAGTGCACTAGCTACAAAGACACCCCAGTTCTGCCCAAGATTCTTTGAAACAACTTCATAATCGCCGCCCCCGCTTGGATAGGCTTGGACATTTTGCCGATAGGAGGCAACAACCGTGAAATACACGAGGACAACCGCAGCTGCAACCCAACCTCCGAAGGCATAAAAGGAGGCGCCACCTAAGGACAGTACAAGCAGGATTTCCTGGGTGGCATAAGCATTTGTCGAGAGCGCACCACTAGCAAAGACCGGCAGCGCGATGCGCTTGGGTAAAAGGGAGTCACTAAGGCGATCAGTTCGCAGCGCCCGGCCAAAAATAAGGCGCTTGAAACCATCAGAGACAGGCACGGGTCATGATGCTACGCCCAACAGCCCGGTTAGATCACCAGTGGTTACCGGGGCCGCCATCGGGCGTGTACGGTTTGGCATGTGCATGTAGTAATCATGGGATGCGGCCGGGTCGGGACCCTACTGGCCGAGAGCCTTAGTGACTTGGGCAACAGCGTCGCCGTTGTGGACCAAAATCCGTCGGCCTTTCATCGACTCCCGGCCACTTTCGCGGGAACCACCGTCACCGGCATTGGGTTTGACCGTGAGACATTGGAGCAGGCCGGCGTCGCCCGCGCCGAGGCCTTTGCCGCCGTTAGTAGCGGTGATAACAGCAATATTTTGGCGGCCCGCGTCGCACGCGAGACTTATGGCGTCAACCGGGTGGTAGCAAGAATTTACGACCCCCGCCGGGCGGAGGTTTATCAGCGTCTGGGGATTTCCACCATTGCTACCGTGGCGTGGACAACCGGTCAAATCCTCCGCGGGATTTTACCGCTGGGTGCACAGGAGGAGTACCGCGACCCAAGCGGTGCCATGGCATTGGCGGAAGTGCATGTGGGTTCGAGTTGGGCCGGCCACCGCGCCACCTCACTCGAGGAGGCAGCCGACGCCCGCGTTGCTTTCATCACGCGGTTTGGGTCAGCGTTGCTGCCCAACCCGGAAACTGTAATTCAAGCCGGTGATGTGGTTCGCGCTATTTACCTGGCTGCTGATCGCGAGCACGTCGAGAAGATTTTTGAAACCCGTCCTGAGGATCTGTCATGAGACCAATGGGCCTGTCATGAGAATTGCGATAGCCGGGGCCGGAAAGGTTGGACGGTCCATTGCCAAGGAGCTACTTGGCCGCGGCCATTATGTGTTGCTGATTGATCGGGATCCGGCCGCTGCTCGGCCCGGGTCTGTTGACGGCGCGGAATCCCTAATAGCCGATGCGTGTGAAATCTCGGCACTTGATGAGGCGCAATTGTCGCAGTGCCAAGTGGTCGTGGCCGCAACAGGTGACGACAAGGTCAATTTGGTTGTTTCGCTCTTGGCCAAGACCGAGTATGGGGTGCCACGCGTAATTGCCCGTGTCAACCATCCGAAGAACGAATGGATGTTTGATGAATCTTGGGGAGTAGATGTCGCGGTTTCAACCCCACGCATGCTGGTGGCTTTAGTAGACGAGGCGGTGAGTGTTGGAGATTTAGTACGACTCTTTAGCTTTCGGCAGAGTAACGCTGACCTCGTTGAACTGACTTTGTCATCTGACTCGCCGGTGGTCGGGCAGCGCGTCGGGGATCAAGCTTGGCCAGCCGATACGGTCCTGGTCGCCATCGTCCGCGGGTCGCGAGTTTTTGCACCCTCAGCGGATGACCCGCTCGATGCCGGCGATGAATTGCTGTTCGTCACTGCACCTGATCAAGAGCCAGCATTGCAGGAAATGCTCAGGCACAGTCAATTGCCCTAGCTCCTATTTGGTGCCTTTTGCGGTTCGCTTTTCGACCCAGACTGGTGCTAGGAGCCGATAGGTAAAGTAGGCCGCCGCAATATATAGCGGAATCCCCATCAAGATCTTGACCACACCCAAAGCGGCGACTGCCCCAAGTAGATAAAGCGGCACCTGAACTACCAGGCGCCCGAAGAACAACGCCACCCAAATCCAAGAGGCCGCGGCATAGATTCGGCGTAGTGGGCGATCTTGCCGCCAAGTGGTGCCTTCGCCGGTGAAGTAGCCCAGAACCACACCTAGTAGTGGCCAACCGACGGCGATCGAGATCAAGAATGCCGACCCATACGCCAGATTTTGAAAGAAGCCGGGTAGGAAGTAAGCCTCCGGGCGACCGGTCCATTTGGCCACCAGCGCCGAGATCAACACCCCGGCGAAACCAGCGAGTACCTGCTGCAGCGGCTCCTTGCGTAGCACGCGCCAAACCAGGATCACCAGTCCTGCGGCAACCGCGGCGCCAACAGACAATCCTAAATTTTGTCCCGTGACGAGATAGGCGATAACAAATACCGCGGTCGGTACCCCGGAATCAATAATCCCACGCCAGCCACCGATAGCACGCTCCAGTAATACGGTCTCCGCACGCACATCGGCCTTAGTCTCGTGCCCCAAACCTTCAGACTCGTCCGCTGAGCTCATGCTCACTCCGCCCTCGGAAATAGTTGATACCGGGGGTTGTAGATGACCCTGGTGTCAGGAGAACAGGTCAAACGACCGGTCACGACCATGCGCCGCCCGGTGGCTATTCCCGGTATCCGGCGGCGCCCGAGCCAGATAACGTTCACACACCCTGAGCCGTCATACAGTTCGATCTCCAAGGCTGGAGCGGCAGCCGCGGGTCGCACAGTGGCCACGCGGACGGTCCCCGTAACACTAACTAAGGCGCCGTGCTTACATTCACTGATTGACGCCACACCCACATCCCGCGTTTCCCCTTGGAGTTCCGCGGCTTCAACCTCAGACCGGCTTCGGGTCCAGTTGCGCCAGAGATCAAAAACGGCAGTCACCCGCACACATTAACCCTTGGTCAAACCGAAGTTCGCACCTGCCGCGCGTTATCGGGTTTCGGTTAACTCTGGGCCGCGCACAAATGGTGCAAGAACCGGCCGGGCATCGGGCAGTACGGTCGGCGACACCGGCGCATTCGGCAACTTCATCGGGATGGGTGAGCCAACAGGCATGGCATCGCCCCCCCGCACCACCACCAGGTTGCGAACCATCCCTTCAAAGGTGGTGGCCTCCGCCCCGGCCTTGGCGGCGGCACCGAGAAAAACCGCACGCAAAAGCCAACGGGGGCCATC
>JAQCEO010000025.1 GCA_027729805.1 Actinomycetota bacterium | reverse complement strand
AGCGAAACGCCTAACAATTCCCGGCGACCACCAACCCCCCGACTGACTTCGCCCGGTGCGCCCGTTTTCTCGTGAAACCCGCAGTATCGGTCGGTTTCACGACGAAAACGCGCGCACCCACGGGAACCGCACCTAATTCACCGCGTTACCGGGTATCAAGGTGCCAGGCACTTCACCCTGGAGAGCTGTCCAGCGATCTTTGGCAGCCCGGCAGGTAACGGCAGTTGACCGTTTTCGAATGGTGCGTTACGCCGAACTCAATACTGCGCACAACTCAGCTTGGCCTGCTGCTCAACTTGGTGACATTCAAGCCACTCTTCGCTGCCTCATCGTCGCTGATGAGCGAATTCGTTTACTGGGCCTTGTGTAGATTTTTCTGAATGCAGGAGGTGTCTACATTGCCGGCAGCGATATTAAGAAGGCTCAGCCAATCGCCACATCAAGTTGGACGAGACGTGCGTCTCATCGCTAGAGTGCCGCTTGGACGATGGAGGAATTTGATGAAAAAGTGAGCGGCCATAGGGCTTTGTTGCGTAGTGGGTATCGTGATGATGGTGATTGCGCCACCAGTGCAGGCGTCATCGGGGTGTGCCATTCAGGAGACGGGCTTTACTCCGTTTAGGGGTGATAGCTACTACTCTGCCGCGGTTGTTGATGGTGTTTCTGCTGGCGTAGTCATACGAAATAAGTCAACCAAGAACGTCTATTTGAGTGCGTACCAGGTAAATGCATACAACTCGCGAGGGAAGTTGCTCGCCTCACAGAGCCTGGCTGGAACAAGGACTTTGGCGGCGAGGCAAACTTTGTACACGGGGTATGAGTTCGAGACCCGTGAGCCGGTAGCCAAGGTCAAGGCGGTCATTAGCTGCTCAGGAAAGGCACCGAAAGCGCAAAAGCTTCAAAATGCTGGCGGTGAAGTGGTAGATGATGTTGAGTACAGCCGAGTGATAGTAGGCGCTTTCGCGAATCGTTCCAAGGACGATTGGTTCAACAACGTCACGTTCATCATGCGAGATGGCTCGGGAAAAATTATTGGAGGAGGGTTCGCCAACGCTCCGGGTACCGTGGCCGCGGGGTAGAGCGAAGCCAGCACTGCGACAACCGAAAGCAGGCCGCGCTGACTCGCTAATTGAAATACGCCATTGGCCACTGCGTCAAGTACACCCGCGCCCACGGCCAACAACCAAGGGAATCCGGTGCGGGTGAAAGAGCGCACAACAAAAATTACAACCGCGATCATAATGACGGAGGAAACCCAGCGGCCAAGTGTCGCCACCCACACACCCGAATCCTTCGGAGCCGAACCAAGCGCAGTCAGGTAAAGACCAATGGCAACACCAGATGCGATCGCCAGCACGATCGCAATCGGTGGCGTCTTGCCATGGTGGTGCGACTCCCTGCTCACCAAAATCACCGCTACTACCGCGAATGCCATGCCTAAATAGGCCCATGCGGTGGGTTGCTCACCGCCAAAAACGCCCACGACCACCGGAATGGCGCCGCTCATGACGGCGGTTATGGGGGAGACAATTCCCATCTGGCCTCGCACCAAGGCGGCGTACAGCAATGCGATTGCAATGGAACCGATGACGCCAGTGGCAAGCGCTTAGCCAATTAACTCGGTGGATAACTCCCCAGGAATAATCGTGAGTGCAAAAATCGTGATGACAACGGCGCCTGCTGGATAGGAAACTGCAAGAACCTGAGCGGTTCCGGCCCGCCGTGCCGCTAAACCACCAACAAAATCGGCGACACCCCACGAGAGACTCGAAATAAGTGCAAGCAGCGCAGCCACTTGTACCTACCTCTCCCGGGAATATCAGTTGTGCGGGTTTGAGGCTACGGCACAGTGGCTACCTGATTAAGATCGGTTTGGCCAAGGTGGCGACCGGGTAAGTTGTCGTTTGATCTGAACGTGGCGTGTAAACCGCTCTCAAGGTGTACAGACCCGCGGGAATTGTGCGCGGAATGCGCTTCACCTTCTTCGCGGCACCGGCACCTTTAATCCACTTCCCTCGGGCAATAACGAGCGTTTCCAAGCCGGCAGAGTTCACCAGCACGATTCGAACTTTGCCCTTGACTGCGGCGTTGCTCACGACTACCCGGAACAACTTGCTGGTGCCACGCTTGGCGGCGTTTACACCTTTGAGTGTCGCAGTGATTCCAGGAATCAACTGCACGGTCTGCCCACCCACGACGGGTGTCGGTGGTAACTTCGGCGGTAGACCGTCGATGGACAGGCGGGCGCTCGTGTCCGCAGACACAGACGTTCCGTTGAGGTTGGTCGCTTTGACCGAGATGCGAATGTACTTCCCAGCATCAGCTTCGGTGATCACATAGGTTGCCGTGGTGGCTCCGGCAATCGGCTGGCAGGAAGCGCTGGTGTTATCTGCACAACGCTCCCATTGATAGACGTACGCAGTAGGCGCATATCTCCAACTACCAGAGTTCGCCGTAATGGTTGCCCCGGTCACCGTGCTGGTTGCCGTCAATGTCGGATCGATATTTGGCACTGGCACAACGCCGCTCAGCAAACGATCGAAGTTGTTGGCGGTTTTACCGGTAAACCAAATATTGCCATCTATTCCCGAGACAATCCCAAACGGACTTGTATTTGCCGCAGGCAAGATAAATTCCGTAGCCACTCCCGAAGTTGTGATGCGACTGAGTCGGTTGGCACCTGGCTGCGTTATCCACAGATCCCCTCCAGCACCTAACGTTATTTGTTGAGGTAAGGATCCAGCGGTGGGAAGGGAGAACTCGGCGAGTAGACCTCGAACCGTCATGCGACCAACTCGATTTGAATCACGTTCGGTAAACCAGAGGTTGTTATCGGTTCCCACCGTGATATCCGTTGGAGCCGAATTGGAATTGGGCAGTGAATAGGGAGTGACCACACCCGAGGTTGTCATGCGCGCAATGGCATTTCCTGTCTGGAGGGTGATCCACAGTGCGCCATCTGGTCCGGTCACCAGTGACGTGGGTCCGCTGTCTGCGGGCAGGGGGAATTCTGTGATGACACCGGTGTTTGTGATTCTGCCAATTTTGTTAGTAGCAAACTGGGTGAACCAAATGGCGCCGTCCGGTCCGGTGGTGATTCCCATGGGTGCCGAGTTAGCCGTAGGAATATCGAATGACTGGTACTGACTATTCTCCACGTTGAATACCCCGATGCGATTACCCAGTCTCTCGGTGAGCCACATGCGGGAATCTGATCCCAGCGCAAATGCATGGGCTCCGGCATTAACACTCCCATTTGGGATATCCAATGTGGTGATCACGCCCGCGGGAGTAGCTTTACCCACTTGATCCACACCGCTCATGGCTATCCACATATTCCCTGCGGCATCGAGGGCAACTCCCTCAGGAGCGGAATTTGCAGTAGCAATGGGAAATGCTGTGACATCGCCGGCCGCGGCCTGCGCTCCGGTTGTCGCCGCAAAAAAACCAACACCACTCAGCATCAGGCCGAGGGAAACGGATGTGGATACGAGGCTTCGAATCTTTGTCTGCATGATTTCTATGGTGCCATGACATCTGCCGTTCACCAAGAAATCATTTTTCTAGGCGTGTTGCTATTTCGTCTGTCCTTAGATGCGCACGATCCCATGTGGTCAACATCTATACCGGACCGCGAAATTTCTGAGCTATCAGGCCCATATGCGCTCGAATGCGAAGTAATGACACTTCAAATGTTCTGTGCTCAGTGACTTGAAATGCATGCCAATTATGTGAACTAATCCACGATCCTGAAATTGCACTTTGACGGCGACGTGCCCTCTGGGATGGCTTGAGATATCAGCCATCCCAGAGGGCACTGTCTAAATATCGTGCCAGTCCTCATCCCAGTCATATTTATGTCCGATTGGTCCGTCATCAAGAAGGTCGACGAGCATGGTGATGATTGCGGCTGCGATCACGGCTCGTGGGACGACTAGGGACACGACTGCTTTGGAAATTGCTAGCAGGGTTTTCGGGTATGCCGGATCGGTGAGCATTTTGACCCGGTGCCATTCGAGTATGGCGTCCCACAAGTGTCGTACAGCTCTAATGGCTGTACGCACACTTTCTATGACCTCATCGCGCAATGAGCCGGCTGCCTTGATTGCCACGTCAGCGAGGCGATTCATGAACCCTCCTGTCGCCCAGTCAGCTGAACGGCTTAAATGCGGTGCGGCGTGGGGCAATGAATGGAATCTTGTTTTCACATCACCCCTTGGATTGCCGGTGGATCCATCTGCCGATCACAAGGCTTGGAAGTCTCTACTGAAGTCTGCTTCAATTGACAGTATGCGTTTGCATGATGCTCGGCACACTGCTGCCACTTTATTGTTGCGATCGGGAGCAAGTACGCGAGCGACCATGGAATGGCTTGGGCACAGCCAGGTTTCGCAAACTATGCGTTACACACATGTCCTTCCCGAGGTTGCAAGAGACACTTCAAGTCGCATGGGTCAAGCGATGTTCGGTGATGCTTAAATGAAATTAAAGTCGAGAGTGGATGTGCGGTGGCAGATCTTGATTGTTTTTGAGGTTTGACAAGAGAAAAATCCGTGGAATTGGCATCAAATTGGCATCAACGGAGACAAACATCACCGGGCATCAGGAAACAACTTCATGTTGATTTCATCAAGGAAATACATTGGCAATCGCTAGCATTCGAACAACTGGGAAACTCGTAATGCGTAGGTCCGGGGTTCAAATCCCCGAGGCGGCTCCAAAGCAAAGGCCCCTGTTTGTGAGGGAAATGGGCCGAGCAGCACGGTTGTAACTTCCATTAATAATCATGCTGTCTAACATTTTGTCTTACATTTTCAGTTGCTGAGCTAGCCGTTACCATCTCGAACATTCGCAAACACATCCGCAGTGGCTGACCGCTGCTTGGGTGTGACATGGGCGTAGATGCGGGCAGTGGTCTGCGGATCGGTATGGCCAAGGCGCTCCGCCACCACATACATGTGCTCGCCAGCATCGAGAAGCCACGTGGCATGGGTATGCCTTAGGTCGTGCAACCTGATTCTGCGAACACCTGATTCCCTAATGAGCTTTTGAAACTGGTAGTAGACAAAGTCAGGCCGCAGGCCGTCTCCGTCAGGCCGGCAGAACACCAGATCGGATTCCTGCCAGTTGGAGCAGAAAAGTTTCTCTTGCTTCTGACGAATACGATGAGCTCGAAGCCCTGCCACCGTTTGGGCATCAATCGGAACCACTCTGGCTTTGGAGTTCTTTGTTTGATCGACCGTGCGTACACCCTTAACCATCGAAACAGCTTTAGTGATGGAGATCGTGGCTTGATCAAGGTCGATGTCACTCCACTCTAGGGCGAGAATCTCACCGCGACGGGCACCAGTGGCTGCGAGAACCGCGTAGAGCGCTGTGAGGCGATGTTTGGCGGCAGCCAACGCGAAACCGCGCATCTCGTCGAATGTCCACACTTGAGCATTCGATTTCACGGGCATCGGTAGTTTCACCCTGGCTGCTGGATTCGTTGCGATCAACTCGTACTCGTCAATCGCGGCATTGAGGGCCTCTTTCACTATGGCGCCCACATACCGAACCGTGCGGGCTGCCAACGGATTGCCGTTCCTACCTCCAGAGGTCGAAAGGTTGGTGACCCACTTGCGAACATCGAGTGCACGGAGGGACTGGATCGGCATTCGGCCGTGCCTGAGCGCGTCGAACTTGAAATGGTGCACGTCTTCGTCAAGTGAACTGCCCGATGAGAAAAGTTCAGCGGGGTTCTGTCGATACCCCGTGGTATAGTCACCAAAAATTCGTGTTCAGTTGAATTCGTGCGTCGCCCGAGAAGGATTTGAGGTTTCTCAATGACAATTCGAAAGAGTTTAGTCGTGGGAACCGCGGCTGTGACACTGCTTGCCATTGCTTCGGCATCTGGTGTTGTGTACGCAGCTCCAGCGGAGATCTCTCCGGCGGCAACCATAACGCTCACGGGTTATCCCATTATGGGCGTCCTAGCGATAGATGCTGACCGAATGTATGTGTCGGTGTGGAAGTATGATGCCGATGGAAGCCCGACTACTGGCGAGGTAGCTGTCATTGACACCTTGACGAATACGGTGCTTTCCCGGATCCCGGTGGGCGTCAGCCCGGTAAACGTCTCAATAAATCCCGCTGGCACCCGCGTCTACGTACCCAACTCCGGTGATGGAACGGTAAGCGTGATCGAAACAAAATCGAGTGCGGTGATTGCTACCGTGGCCACTGGCGGCGGCCCAACATACGCGGTGGTGAATCCGTCGGGCACGAAAGTTTATGTTCCTGGCGGGGCCACAAATATTGTCTCGGTCATTGACACGGCCACTAACACGGTTTCTGCCACGATTGCGACGGATCTGTATCCACAGGTGGTGACCTTCTCTGCCGATGGATCCAAGGCCTATCTGGCCCTTCGGGACGTTGACGCCATCCAGGTCATCGACACGGCTACTGCGTCTATAACGGCAACCATCCCGGTTGGCAAAGGGCCGATCCGCGTGGTGCTCGATCGAAAGGGCTCCCTCATCTTCGTACCGAATTATGGAGGCGACAGCGTGAGCGTGATCAAAGTAAAAAACAACAAGGTCATCCGCACTATCAAGGTCGGCGATGGCCCAATACCACCCGTGGTGAACCTCGCCGGAAATCGCATGTGGGTGGGTAACAGCCTTGGGGGCACCGTGTCGGAGATTGACCTTCGTCGTCTGGACAGGAAGAAAGTGGTGGTACGTACTATCAAGGTGGGAAAGAAACCATTCTTCGCGTTGCTCAACGCGCTGGGTGACAGCCTCTACATTGCGAATAACGGTTCCGGCACAATGTCGGGCATCTGCACGGCGACGGGCAAGGTGACGCAGACGTACCACACCGGCGAAAAGCCACGTGCATTGTTGGGCGGCCTCGCGCTGTACTCGATCAACTGGGCGGGAAACGATGTCTCGGTTTTCACCGCCCCAGCCCTCGGCAAGGGCGCCTGCTCCTAATTGCTGGTAGGCATCGCTGCCCGCTTCATTAAGTCAGGTCGCGCCGCGGGCGGGTCACCGGGGGAAGTGATCAAAGGAGCGAGGCGACCAGCACGGGTGTCACTCGTTTCATCTTTTCGGCGTACTCAAGGTAGGGCGGGTAAACCCGAAGAGGGTGCGGTGGATCGTGCCGTCAAGACCCTGTTGATCAGCCTGCCCAAGGGGACAATCTCTGTTGGCGCTCGCTTCTATGCCAAACCGGGAGGCGACTCAATACATGAAATCTGCTAATAGTTTGGACACCCAAGACGGACACAAAGGAGACCTCTCATGGCATATGAGAAAGCAATAGCGAAGTACCGTGGAGCCGTCGGATTAGAACTTCGACTTCGCGGCTGGACGTATACACAAATAGCCGAGGCAGTGGGTTACTTTGACAAGCCCGGACTGCTTTATGAGGGAACCGCTTTGCACACTGAAGCACCTTGGAAGGCAGAGACGAGACCGAGTCCGACTGAAACTCGGAAGGTCGACGGTTCGACCCCGTCCCCGGTGCTTCTGGTAAAAAATTGTTGAACACCCTGTCTAACATTATGTCTAACAATCCACCCTGAAATGCGCTGAAATGGGGTGAGTCACCATGCACATGTGTTCACCAAACCCATGATTGGTTGTGATGCATAGTGACCCACCTTGCAACCGTTGACAGACACTCGTAATGCGTAGGTCCGGGTTTGACAGGAGCGCAGCGACGGTTCCCCGAGGCGGCTCCGATTTCCCCCATGGTTTTCCGTGTTTAGGGTCTGACCGAGGGTGATGAGGCCGAACCCAGTCTCAATTCCAGTCTCATTTCGCATGGATTCGGCCTCGTTCCTGGAGAGGGTCGCGGAAATCCGTGGCCCTTCCTGGTATTTCTAGCAGTAAATGTGACCCCCGGAAAGTCTTTTCTTGGTATGGTGAAAGATATAACAACCTGAGGGAGTCACATGTCTGAAGAAAAAGTACCTGCAGCCCAACCAGTTTATGCGCCACCGAAGCCCACGGTGGATGAGTCTGGAAACCCAATCAGCCCGAAGTCCCGCCTGGTCGCGGCCATCTTGGCCTGGTTCCTCGGCATTTTCGGGATCCACCGCTTTTATGTCGGCAAGGTCGGCACGGGAGTTCTCATGATCGTCACCCTTGGTGGCGTGGGAATTTGGGTCCTCATCGACTTGATCATGATTCTGGTTGGTTCGTTCCGCGATAAAGAAGAACGATTGCTGATCAACTGGTCGTGATCCAGCGACGAGCTTGTTTCGGAAACGCTCGCGCTGTTAGCCGAGATCGAGGTAGATAGATGATGGTGACCTCACTCTGATCGAGTGGTAGCACCATGGCCCGGCTTATCGTTACCTGATATTTGGGTTCACTCCACAGTAATCAAACTCCACGGTGGCTGGACACTGCAGGTATTCGGCGCGGTTAGCCCGGCAAATCGATCCGCAATCCACCCTGCCACGGCGGGGCCAGCCAGGTCATCGACATTAATGTGATCCACCCCCTCAAGCCATAGGGCATTGAAGGTGGAACCGGCAGCGCACCATGATTCCTGTAGGTTGGCATTGGGTCCCGCTAAAACTATTTGATCAGCCGTCCCTTGAACCAGCATGATCGGTAACGCTGCCGGATACGGCGGTGGGGTCTGCTCTATCAGTGCTTGCGCCCACAGGGGATTGTTCGCGGGGTTGTCCGCGAAAAAATCTTGCCTGAATATGCCGTGGCGGACCGTGCCTTCGATAAAGGAGCCGAAGGTGCAACTTTCGGCTATTCGCTCAAGGTTGTCTCGCGCCGCGTCAGTGAGAAAGGGATCGACCGGGAGATCCGGATAAGCAATTGACCACGACCGCGTGACATCCGCTCCGATGCCCCAGCCCACGACCGAATCCCATTGACGATCGATGATTGACGTCAAGTCTGCAGCGGGAGCTGCGACGGCAACTCCCACGACGTCTAGCTCGGGAGCGAACTGCTTGCTGAGGTGGCCCGTCCACAATGCGGAGTGCCCACCTTGGGAATACCCATAAACAGCAAAGTCGTTGCCCGTCAAGGCATTAGGAAGTGATCTCAGGGCGCGAATGCTGTTGACGGTGTCATGGACTTCCTGATCCTTGATCAGATACAGCTGAACCCCCTGAGTTCCCACACCGTATTCGTCGGGAGCGACCACGGCCCAGCCTTGGGCCATTGCCTCAGGCAGGAAATTCTTAATCCCGTGGAGCGGATCCTCTGAGCGCGACGGAGCACAAGCATCACCTTGACCTGTGGTTCCCTGAAGAAATGCGACCATGGGTCGAGGAGTATCGGGCTTCTTGTCAGGAATAAATGCCATGCCCGCGGCCACGGCGGGTTTACCCTGCTGGTCTTCAGTCACATAAAGCAATCGATACGCCTTGGCATCGGCGACATCAACACCAAGTGGTTCCCATCGAAGGAGCGTTCCAGGGATCTGACTGAAGTCTTCGGGTGTGGCGTAAAACGCAGCCAAGCTCGATTGGTGGACGTTAGTTGTCCATGCGCGGAATGCAAGGAAAGCAATAATCATCAAAGTGCCTGCGCCAATGATCGCCACAGCAACAATCAATGTCTTTCGCACAACGGACACCCCCTAATCCTAACAACCGCTTGTGCAGTGCACCACAAGGAATCTTGCCCAGTCAGGGGCCCTATCGGTGCATGTTTGGGCAATGCATTCAGCGCTGCCCTCCACAGCTACGAGTCCGTCGACGGTTCCCCGAAGCGGCTCCGATTTCCCCCAGGATTTTCCGTGGTTAGGGTCTGACCGAAGGTGATGAGGCCGAACCCAGTCTCAGTTCCAGTCTCATTTCGCATGGATTCGGCCTCGTTCGTGGGCGTTTCGAAGAACATGATCGGCGCCGTTGGCTTCCACTGCCAACCTGCTATCTCCTCCAATCTAGCAGCGCGGTTTGGGTCAAGTTTTCCTTTTCGTCTCTGCTCTCGACGTTTGCTCATCCAACGGCCTATCGCATCCTCGTCAGAACGCTTTTCAGTTTCCCGAGGCAAACGGCCATGCTCTTTGACGAATCGTTCTACCTCTTCTACGCCTGTAGACCACAAATCCTCTAATAGAGCCCAAGACCAGAGGGGCAAAGATTCAAGCCGCAGCACCCTTGCCTGAGAAAGACCATGAAGTTACTGTTCGGTGCGTGCTCCGTGGTTCATAACCCAGATGTGGTCGGCTGAAGCCCGTGCCCATTCGTGATCATGTGTGACGATGACGATTGCGTGACCGCGATCGCGTTTCTGGCCGATCAGTTGATGCAGTAGCTTGCGTCCTTCCGAGTCCAAACTGGCATCAGGTTCGTCGAGCAAGGTAAGGGGCGCGTCTTGCAGCCAGATGCGAGCCAAGTTGGCGCGTTGGCGCTCCCCGCCAGATAGCCGGCCCAGCGGCACAGTGAGCAACTCGGTCAGGCCGAGTGTGCCAGCTAGCGCATCGACTGACGCACGGGTCAGTTCGTCGTCTTTTGCCCTACCCCGACCCCAAGCGATCACCTCGCGGACCAGATAGGCCTCACCCCCAAGGGTGGTTTGACTGAGCCACGCCCGCTGAAGGGCGAGGCGGTCAGGGGAGATGGAGCGCAGGGGCTGCCCGTTCAGGCTGATCTGCCCACTCGTGGGCTTGGTTACACCTGCCATCAGGTCCAGGAGCGAGGACTTCCCGGAACCGTTCGCACCAACGATGGCGACCAGGCTTGCGGGCAGAACCTCGGCGCTGACGTCATCAACGCGGGTCAATCCGGAAGTCCGCAGAGTGAGGCCTTCCATGCATAGCTTGGTCATCATGGTCATCGGGTAACGATGATTCGATCGCGGACCATGCGCCGCAGCAGCAGTAAAAACACTGGAGCACCGACTAGGGCAGTTACCGCACCTACGGGGATCTCAAGTGGCGCGATCATGACACGGGCTACGAAGTCCGCCGCTGCGACGAGCGCTCCACCGGCGAGAGCGGATGCAGGAAGCAGTACCTTGCTTCGCGGTCCGATCAACTGTCGCAGAGCATGCGGGACCACCAGCCCGACGAAGGAGACGACTCCCACGACCGTGACCGCCGGGGCGACGATAAGCACAACCGCCATTAGTGACAACGCGGTGGTGCGCGCGACATCGAATCCCATCGCTTGCGCGGCGGAAGCACCCAGGGTCAACGGATCGAGATCGCGTATCAGGAAGACCGCGATGGTAAATCCAACGAGCAGGAATGGCAGGACCGCTAGCACACCCGACCAGGTTGCGAGCGCGAACGAGCCATTGGCCCAGAAGGTGAACGAGCGGCCGACCGCGCGGTCGACGAACGGTGCCGCTATCAACACGATCGCCAGGGCGAAAAAGCTCACTGCGACTCCGCCGAGCAGTAGGGCGGTGGAATCGGTCCGCCCGTTACGGGTAGCGATCCCGCGCACTACTGCAAGACCCGCCCCGGCAACTAACGCACCTACTCCGGCGAGCCAGACCGAGTTGAAGGAAATGCCCAGGGCGGCACCGATGCTGGCACCTGCGGCACCAGATGCCGAGACGCCGATGATGGAGGGCGCAGCGAGCGGATTGTGGAATACCGCTTGTAGTAGCACGCCGGCAACTGCTAGGCCAGCACCGACTAGCAGCGTGAGGGTGAGCCGTGGGGCACGAATGTCCAAGATGATCTGTTGGTCGAAGGATGCATATCCGATTGCCAGCGACATAGCTCCGATCAAGATCAATGCGGCGATGATGCCACCGAAGACGAACGTAAGTCGTAGGGGGGAGGCTTGGGTGGTCACTCCGATGCCTTAGCGAACACTTTCGCCAACCGATCAATGAGGGCAGGGGTCCGCGCACCGAAGGAAAGAAGAACCTGGTCATCCACCACCACCACTCGTCGTTTATCCCCTGCGCGAGTTTGGGCTACTCCGGGCAGGTCGAGCAGACCGTCGATACCACCGACCGACTCGAGTCCATCAGACATGACGAGGAGCACATCGGGAGCGGCTTCGACGATTGCCTCCGCGGTGAGGGGAACGAATCCGTCATAACCGAGTTCGGCCCCCACATCAACTCCACCGGTTGCCTCGATGAGCGCATCAGCTCCGGTGTTTGCGCCACCAAGCAGGTAGATCGCGCTCGGCCCACGAAGGTAAAGGAAAGCCACCCGCGGCGGCTGCGCATCGGTCGCATCGGTCGCCCCCGTCAGGGCCGCGCTTAGGCCCTGTGCGGATTCCGCGGGAGCGCCGATCACCTTGGCGATAGCGCTGACCCTGGCTTCGACATCGTTGAGTGACCACACCGGAGGTACGTTCACGATCCGTGCGCCGGAACCGGCAAGGGCGTCGATAGCTTCCGGTGGTCCGGTGAGATCGTCCACGAGAACCAAAGTGGGTTTTATGCTGAGGGCCTGCTCGATGTCGATCTGATGTCCTTGCGTGACGACCGGCACTTCCTGACTCGTCGAACTCGTTTCATCCTTGCCGACTAGTTGGGTCCCGGCACCGAGAAGATCGACGATCTCACCGGAGCCGACCGCGAGAGCGAGAATACGTTCACCTCCCTCGAAAGACGGCGTGGTGAAGTTGATTATCGGCAGCTGCTCGGTGTCGATCACTACCGGCCAAGTGATGACTTGGGTGTCTGGAGTCTCGTCGGCCCCCGCGGTCTGCGCACTGGTGATTTCCTGCGGTGTCTTTGTGACCGGCTGCGTAGTCGACGATGTGCACGCCGTGAAAGAAATGACCGAAACCGCGACAACGGCAACAACGAAGTACATAGGCACATACTGAGTATGACCGAGCAGTCTTCACGGTTTTTCCCGATACACCGTTGGGAAGATGCCGACGGGGTGTATTTCATCGGTCGCACAGTTGTTTCGTACAGTTTTCATAACATGCGAATAGCCGGGATCGTGATTTCACTCCTTGGAGTCTTCGCCCTAACTTTTCCCCTCATGTCACAACCAGCATATGCAGATTCGTCCCGAGTGAAGGTCAAGGGCGACTATGGGCAGCAGGTGGTCATCTCGAAGACCGAGAACCTAGACCCGGTGAAACACCGAATTGTCGTGCGGGGCTTCAAGTTTGATCCCAGGGTGGGCGTCTACGTGGGATTGTGCCTTGGACCAGCAGAAGGTGCGAAGCCCACGCCCTGTGGCGGTGGCGTTGATCTGCAGGGAGAAAGCGGCTCCTCGGCATGGATCTCGTCTAACCCACCACCGTATGCGCGCAATCTGGTCACACCCTTTACAAAGAAGGGGCGGTTTAGTGTGGGCATCACCATCTCTTCGAAGATTGGTGACATTGATTGCCGGCTAGTCCAATGCGCGATTGCCGTCCGTGCAGACCACACACGATCTGGAGATCGGTCGCACGACTTGATCATCCCCGTCAACTTTCGCTAGACCGCCGCCCGGCGGATCCGGGTATGAGCAACTGGAGGAAAGAGTGCTGTCACTACGTAGCGGCGTCATACTGGCAACTGCGGGGGCGCTGATCGCTTCGACGGCGGCCGCAGCGGGGGCCAGCACCGGTGGTTTCAACGTGACTATTGCCGATCAACCTGCGAACTCAGTGCTGGCGGCGCTGCCTTCGAGTGTGAACCTGAATGTGTCGGTTTCCGGGCTCCCGGAATCGGTTGGTATGTACGCGCTGCACTGCGCGGTCCCCGACAACCCCCGCTCGGCGCCGACCCAATGCGATTCGGCCGAGCAGACGTTGGCATACCTACCGGCCGGAACCGTGCCGGCAGGAGTTCGTACCTTCCCCATGAAAATCAACGCCGAGTTCTACGGCGTGAACCCAAGCCCTCAAGTTGCCGCCTCGACGAAAGAGCTGGTCGATTGTCGCGCGGACACGGGTAATCCACGCACTACTTCCTGCGCTGTTTACATACTCGGAGCCGGCCGCGAGGCCAGCAACCCCGCCTACCTGCGGGTGTTTCCCACTCAGTTCACCGCGCTCACCAAGGAGCGCCGCAACGACACTCATCTGGTGACCGTGAATGGTGAGCGAGTAACGCAACGCAATACTCCCAAGCTTACCTTGGGTAACGAAGTGTCGTTCTCCGCGACGCTGGGCTCGGGTCTTACTCCGACCATCAGCAGTGACAACTGCTCGATCCAGGATTCATCAATCACGGCGCTCGCCAATGAGGGGACGTGCACTGTGACCGTTATGTCGAGTGGCGGGAAGAACGTCAAGCCGCTCCTTCGCACAATCACCTTCAGCCTGATGGGGGGCCGGGGCGCGAACTAGCACGCCCCGGCACCCGAGTAGCAGCAGAGGTCGCCGATCGCGGAGTCATTCGAGTGGCGAATATCGATTGGCGTGTCTTCTACGGATCAGAAGGTTTGGGGTTCGAATCTCTCCGGGCGCGCAAAGCCCGCCTCGTCCGGGACCGTAGGTTGACAGATCCGGCACTATCCTGACTCGATGGGCCTGCGAGTGATCGTCGTTGGAGCTGGGTTCGCCGGACTCGCGGCTGCGGATCGGCTCGTGCAGCTCGGCCACGACGTGACCGTGCTCGAGTCCCGTGATCGTGTGGGTGGACGAGTGTGGTCGCAGCAACTGGTCCCCGGTCGCGCCGATACCGTAATCGAGCGCGGAGCCGAGTTCGTGCTCGAGGGATACGAGGTCATGCAGGGCATGGCTCGTCGGTTCGATCTGGCCGTCGCGCCCTCGACGATGTCCTACTACGTGCGCGATCCTCGCGGGACGCAGCCGCCGGTCACGGCCGAGGATGTGGCCACGTATGCGCAGGCCCTGAGTCCGGCAGCGCAGGCGACCGCACGCGGGACGAGCCTTCGCGCCTTCCTCGACGCGCACCCGCAGCTTCCCGCCGAATCCGAGGTGCTCGCCGCGCGCGCGGCCATCAGCTGCGCAGTCTCGGAGGACCTGCTGTCGGCGCAGGTGCTACTTGACTCGACAGCATCGGTACAGCCGCTACCGACGGCGAGGATCGCCGGTGGCAATCAGGGCATCGCTTTGGCCCTTGCGGCGGCATTGGGGGATCGGGTCCGGGTGCAGGCTCCGGTCGTCAGTGTGCGAGCAAGGGACGATGCGGTGGAGGTCGTCATTGACGGGGGCGTGATGCACGCCGATCGCGTCGTGCTCGCCGTTCCCCTTCCCCTGCTGGAGGCGTTGGACGTGCAGCCTGGGCTGCCCGCCCGACAGCGCGCTTCGATGGCGCGGCTCACGCGGGGCCATGCCGCCAAGTTGCACGTACCCCTCGCTCAGCGCCCGGCGGCGAGTGCCGTAATGGATGTTCCCAAACGCTTCTGGTGCTGGACGGCGACCGACGGCAGCGGGCAGGTCCAGCCGGTCGTACATTGCTTCAGCGGGTCGCCCGGTGCCCTCTCCGGCCTCCGCGTGACCGACGGGCCGCAGGTCTGGCTCGGTGCACTCCGTGCCTTGCGCAGCGACCTTGACCTCATCGACGAGCACGCACTGCTGAGCACATGGGATGACGACCCGTGGGCGACCTTCGCCTACTCCGGTTCGGGAGTGGCGAGCGAACCGTGTGACGAGGAGCTGATCCGCGCCCCCATCGGCCCCGTGCACATCGCCGGTGAGCACACCGCGGGAGACTTCGCGGGCCTTATGGAAGGTGCACTGCGCAGCGGTGTTCGCGTTGCCGAGGAGGTGCACGCTTCGGAAGCCTGAACGCGTCTTATGGTGGTTGGAAAAAACACGGCAGCACCGCGCCGACATTTCGACCAAGGTGCCACCCCACCGCTATATATATGTAGACGCTGTTGTCTCGCGTCGGCGCGTTGCTCATGGCACGAGGCGCCGCTTTTGCACCTTGCCGAGCGCGTTGCGCGGCAACTCGTCGACCCGCGTGATCACGCGTGGACGCTTGTGCGGAGCGAGCTGACTGGCGACATGATCCGCCAACACATCGTCGGTCAGATCGCTACCGGGTTCAATAACTACCCACGCTGCGATGCGCTCACCGAGGTCGTCGTCGGGGATGCCGAGCACGGCGGCTTCGAGAACGGCAGGGTGTTCGAGCAGCGCCGCCTCGATCTCGCCCGCACCCACCCGGTAGCCACCAGTCTTGATCAGGTCGGTCGAGCTGCGACCCGCAAGGCGGAGTACCCCATCATGGTCGAGCGATCCGACGTCACCGGTCCGAAACCAGCCATCACGGAACGCCTCGGCGGTGGCCAGTGGGTTACCGAGGTAGGAGTCAAACAACGCTGGACTGCGCACCTCGACGTTGCCAATCACGTCCGTATCGCCGTCCGGCAGCGTATCGCCGGCGTCATCGGTGATGCGCAACTGGACACCCGGCAGCGCGGTGCCGACAGCACCGGGAATCCGCGGGCCATCAAAGCGTGCACTCGCGATCATCAAGGCCTCGCTCATGCCGTAGCGCTCGACGATCTGCTGACCAGTCGTCGCGGTATAGGCCTCGTGGACGCGAGCGGGCAGGGCAGCGGAGCCTGAGACGATCAGGCGGGCTCCGCGCAGGGCCGAGGCGATCGCCGGGTTGGCTTCGGCAGCTGCGAGCAGGCGGCCATGCATTGTCGGCACGGCAAACAGCATCGTTGCGCCGTCTGTCAGAGCGGCCGCGATCGCCTCAGGCGCAAAGTGCCCGACGTGGCACACGCCACCGCCGAGACGCAACGGGCCGAGCAGGCCCAGCACCAGCCCATGGACGTGGAAGAGCGGCAGTGCCTGAGCGACGATGTCAGCCTGCGTCCAGGCCCAGGCATCCGCGAGCGCATCGAGGTTGGCTGCGATCGCGCGACGTGACAGCACGACACCTTTTGGGAGTCCCGTGGTGCCCGAGGTGTAGACGATCAGCGCTGGTAGATCGGGGTCAGGTTCGGCCGTCGGCAGTGGCGCGCGGGCCTTCGGATCAACGACGATCCGGGGCAGCCGGTCGAGTGCGGCGGGCAGCTCGGCCGTCGCCGAGGCCAGCACAGCCTCGGGTGCGCTGTCGCCCGTTTCGTGGGCGACTTCGGTCTCGCCGGAGGCAGGGTTCAGAGGTACGACCGTCACGCCGGCCACGAGCGCACCCGCAACGCCAAGCCCGGTTGCGAGTTCGGAGGTGCACCAAAGTGCGACGCGACTTCGGCCCGCGAGCGAACCAGCGACTGCACCAACCGCCCCGGCGAGTGCTTCGCCATCGAGACGTTCGCCCGCAATCGCAAGTGAGGCACGCGCTAGTCCGGGGAGCAAGGGTGGTGTCATAGCCAAGCAGTTTAGGGCGACCAGAGATGTGATCGGACCCCATCCGTGTGTCCACCTCTTATGAGACTAGCGAGTTGTTCATCGGGAAGGGTGGTGCGAGCATGCAACTGCGCTTCGGCACCGATGCCCGTATTTCACGGCACTGGACCACACTTGGGTCATGGCCCGGCCCACCCTTGCCAATTGGATGGCACCTGAACACACCTTTTGGTCTTTTCGGCACGTGCGTGAACTGATCCCAACGGCGCAGGTTGACTCTGCGGTAACACCGCGCGTTCTATCGCGCGATATCAGGTCAGCACTTGGTGGAATAGTCGTGGACTTCCATCAGGGCCCGCAGACAGTTGTTGATTTCCTTAGCTCGACAAATACTGATTCGTTCACCGTGGTGCAAGGCGAGAATTTAGTTTTCGAGTGGTTGGCACCGGGTGTTGTCGATGTCGAGCCGCATCTGATTTTCAGTGTGACGAAATCAGTCACCGGCATGTTGGTCGGTGCCCTGGTGCAAGAAGGCTTGATTGATGTCGAAGCGCTGGTTACGGACTATGTGCCCCAGGTCTCCGGGAGTGGATTCGGTGATGCCACTGTTCGTAACTTGCTGGATATGGCGGTGAGTTACCAATTCGAAGAGGACTACTCACCGGGACCCGACATCGTTGCCTACCGCAACTCGGTCGGCTGGTATCCGGCGCCCCTTGGGGCTCCTGATTTACATGACTTCATCGCCTCCCGCAAGAAGGAGGGCGAACACGGGAAATCATTTCGTTACTTGTCGCCGACCACGGATCTTGTTGGCTGGGTGATCGAAGCGGCTAGCGGTCTGCCGTATGCGACGGCGCTGTCGAAATACATCTGGTCGAAAATCGGAACCGAGGCCCCGGCGCACATGACCGTGGATCGCCAAGGGTCACCGCGCGCTGCTGGCGGGCTATCGGTAATCCCGCGCGATATGGCGCGGTTCGGCATGATGATTCGTGATGGTGGGATGGGTGTCATCGACCCGGAGTTCCTCGCGGATGTTTATGAAAATGGCAGTTTGGAGCAGTGGACTACAGGTGACTTCAAGGACGTGTTTCCGGCAGGCGTCTATCGATCATTTTGCTATAGACCAGGTGAAGACCCAGATGTGATCGTGGGCATCGGGATACATGGTCAATTCCTTTATGTTGATCGACCGCGCGGGGTGGTTGTGGCAAAACAGTCATCCTGGCCGGTGCCCGATGACGTAGACATGCACTTGGATTCGTACCGCGCCTGCCGAGCTGTTGCGCGGGCTTTAAGTTGAGTTGATTCAGTACTTAGTTAAGGGCGATCCCGATAGATGACCGGGGGCGTGTCACGAAATCTCGAGTTCGCCCATAACTGGTTGCCGTCTTGGGTGGTGAACCCGGTGAGCGTCGGGCGCACACCATCAAATACTGACGTGGATGGCGACTCCATGAGCAAGGCCCACTCGCGCTTGAGGAAGTGCTCCTGTAATTGGCCTTCGACATAGCGGTTATGGGTACCAACCGCCATGAAGCGCACCTTTGACTCAATTAAATCGGTGCCGGGCAAGATCACTTCCAACTCCATGCCCTGCAGGTCAACATGGAGGAGGTCGGTTGACTCGTCACTGCTCAGGAGTGACTCAAGGGTCACGGTGGGGACGTCAAAGTGCTCAAGATGCGCGCCACGGTAGTCCATCTCCGGCATTACTGCTTGACTTACGGCTCCGCCCATGTCGCCTGGATCAAGTACCGGGAAGCGCAAGGTGGTAGGTGTTTCCCAGCCGGCGGCCTGCACAACACGCAGCGCTGCGGTGCTTGCGGCCAGTGCTCGCGCTATTTCAGTTGGTGTTCCGCTAATAAGCTCGGCCTCCACCTTGTTATCGGCAGCGTGTTGCATGCACCAAGTCGCACGCAGCGGGTCGGCTTCGACCGCGATCCCCGATGCTCTCTTGCCTTGCCTTCGGGCCACCGCGATACCCATCACGGCCCAAGGTGCCCAGCCGGCGCCAACCTCAACAATCCGGTAGGTCTCCTTGTCATTGAAAAGTGAAAGCGCTAAACCGACGTACTCCTCGGCTTCGGACCGATAACCATCACTGGGTACCGGGATGCGGGCCCGCGTGGTGCCGGCGAAACGAATGGGCGCCCACGGCAGCATGGCGATGCGGGTCCGGATCCCAGCCCAATCAACGCAGAAGACACCTTCATTTTCTGGCAGCGTAGGTGCGCGTAGGGTCTCAAGAATTTCCGGGACGCGAGCCGCGTAGATCGGTAGGTGCAGCCCATTTCCATACATCACGGGTCCCGACGTATCTGGGGCAGCGGTGGCGACCTGATCGGTAGCCGTCGCCTTGGCCCACGGCCTGCGCATGGGCGAAACCGTACACTTGGTGCATATGGCTATCCGAAATCTCATCAGTGTCGAGAATGCGACGAAGTCATACGGTGAGCGGCCACTCCTAGCTGGGGTGTCCCTAGGGGTTGGCGCTGGGGAGCGAATCGCGGTGGTGGGCCGCAATGGCGCCGGCAAAACCACCCTCCTGCATGCCCTCGCCGGGTTGGAGCCACTAAATTCCGGCCGGGTCACCATCGGCTCAGATGTGGCCCTCGGATTGGTCTCCCAAGCCGAGGTAGTTGACTCGGCTCAAACTGTGGGCCACTACATCGTGCCCGGGCAAGATGTGCACGAGTGGGCCACGAGCGCCCGGATACGCGAAGTTCTCACCGGGCTACTCGGCGGGTTCGATGAGTCGCTGCTGCTGCGCACCTTCGCGCGACTATCTGGGGGTGAGCGCCGACGCGTGCAATTGGCGCGGGCCTTGATCGCCGATCTTGATGTGTTGTTACTTGATGAGCCGACGAACCATCTCGATGTCGAAGTGGTTGCCTGGCTTGCTGAGTATCTAAAGGGCCAGACGAAGCTCGCGGTGGTAATCGTCACCCATGATCGCTGGTTTCTTGACGCATTATGTGATCGCACCTGGGAGGTGGTTGGTGGCGCGGTTGAGGAGTATGAGGGTGGCTATTCGGCTTTTGTGCTCGCCAAGGCTGAGCGCTTTCGCCAGGCATCGGCAAGTGAGGCGCGGCGCCAGAATCTAATGCGCAAAGAGCTGGCGTGGCTGCGTCGAGGTGCGCCGGCGCGAACCACGAAGCCGAAATTCCGAATCGAGGCCGCAAATGAGCTAATCAGCAATGAGCCACCACCACGTGACAGTGTTGAGCTCTTGTCCTTTGCCGGATCTAGGCTCGGTAAAACTGTTTATGAACTTAATGACGCGACGCTAACCGTTGGGCAGGGCAATGCCGATGGTCCGATCGAGTTACTTGACCACTGCACCTGGAATATCGGTCCGGGTGACCGCATCGGCATCATCGGTGCCAATGGCGTCGGTAAGACTTCATTGATCCGCATGTTGATTGGTGAGGTAACCCCGTCCGAGGGTTCATTGAAAACCGGGGTCACCGTAAAGGTGGCCTACCTATCGCAGCACCTCGAGGAGTTGAACCCCAAATGGCGAGTACTGGAAGCCGTCGAGCATGTCGCCTCCCGGGTCGACCTCGGTAAGGGTAGGGAGTTATCAGCATCGCAACTTTGTGAGAGCCTCGGCTTCAACTCTGATGCCCAGTGGACCCAGATCGGGGATCTATCTGGTGGTGAGCGCCGCCGCCTCCAGTTGACACGGCTCTTGATGAACAGTCCTAACGTCCTCATTCTTGACGAACCAACAAATGATTTTGATGTCGAAACCTTGACTTCGTTGGAAGACCTGCTCGATGGCTTCGCCGGCAGCCTATTGGTGATTTCGCATGATCGTTACTTTCTCGAGCGGGCCTGTGACGACTTTGTCGCCCTTTATGGTGATAGGAGCCTGTCCTCACTAACCGGCGGCATTGATGAGTATCTAGAGCAGCGTCGCGCGCGCGGGGCGATGACTAAATCGGCCGCCGGTAAACCGGTTTCGTCAGCCGCTGGTGACCGAGTCACGGCAAAGGCGATCTCCCGCACGGAGCGCCAGATCGAGAAGTTGGATAAGCGTGAGCACGAGATTCATGTGGAGTTGGTTGAGCAGGCCACCAACTTCGAACTAGTCGCAACCTTGAACGCTGAACTCCTTGAACTGCAAGCGACCAGAATCGAGCTGGAGAACCTATGGCTTGAGCTCACCGCGAATAGGTGAAATTGGCTTTTACCCAATAGATTTAGTACATGCGAAGTTCACCCCAGGTGGTAGTAGTCGGTGCAGGATTCGCCGGGCTGACCTGCGCCCGTGAACTGGCTAAGAATCCGGGCGTTCACGTCACGGTTATTGACCGAAACCCGTATCAGACTTTCTCCCCTCTGCTTTACCAGGTGGCAACCGGCGGTTTGCCCGAGGACGACATCGCCTACCCGGTGCGGGCGGCCATCCCAAGTGTTGACTTTCGCCGCGGAGAAGTCGTGCGGATTGACCCACTCGTGAAGAACCTCCGGCTCGGGGATGGATCGGTTATCCAGTGGGATGAGCTGATCCTTGCAACTGGCAGCATCGGAAACACTTTCGGTGTTTCGGGCGTTGCCGAGTACGCATTGCAGATGAAGACCATTCAAGAGGCCCGCGATATCCGACGCCGGTTGCTACTGACCTACGAAGAGGTTGATGTCGGCCAAAAACCAAAGGAAGCGCTGCGGGTGGTCGTGGTTGGCGGCGGCCCAACTGGCGTTGAGGTCACCGGCGCGGTCGCCGAATTGCAGCGCAGCATGAAGCATGAATTCCCCCGCGTTGCGGAGTTCGGTCATGTGACCCTAGTTGAGGCTGGACCAAGATTGCTCCCGTCATTCAACGAAAAATCCAGTGCCCACGCCAAGTCCGAATTGGAAGAACTGGGGGCCGTGGTGCTAGTTGATGCAGCGGTGGACCGCATGTATGAATCGGACGTGCATTTGAACTCCGGTGAGGTCTTGCCGGCGGGCACCATGATCTGGGCCGCCGGGGTCGCTGCATCTGCTACTTGGACGACACTAGGTGCCGCCGATCGCGCCAACCGATTGCGTGTGCAACCCACCCTCGAATTATCAGATGGACTTTGGGTGATTGGTGACTCCGCGAGCCTTGACGGTGTCGATGGCCGGCCGCTGCCGATGGTCGCTCCGGTCGCACTGCAAATGGGACGCCACGTGGCCAAGCAGATAAACGCCCGACTTGTGGGGCAGCCACTAACCGACTTCGCCTACAAGGACAAAGGCCAAATGGCCACCATTGGGCGCCGGCGTGCTGTTGTTGAAATGCCAGGGGGCATGCGACTTCATGGCACACCGGCCTGGCTCGCTTGGTTGGCCTTGCATGTTGCGTATCTCGCTGGCGGACGCAACCGCGTGAGTGTGATTGCCGACTGGATGTGGAATTACGTGGTCTGGGGCATTGGCCCGCGCCGCACCATCATCGATTAGTCGGGTGTTGTTGTATTTACCAGATCACAATCACTGGTTGACTCAGGCGCCGTACATCGGTAACTGCCTAATCAGCCCCGTCGCGGCCTCAAGGATTATGCGGGCTGACTCGATTACCTCGGCCACTTCATGGGGTGAGGCCTCCTCGCCGAACAGGGCGAACGACTCCTTCAGTGGTTACCTGGTGGCCGGAGGCTTTGGTACGCAGACCTTGCGCGATGAGAGTAGATCGCCGGATTCAAGCGGGGTGATCTCCGACTTGAGCCCGGGTGCGAAAGATGGGGAGCAGCGGGGGTGCTTCACTACACGTGGTCGAAATATCTAACCAAGTTATGCGGAGTGAAAGACCAGATGCGGAAGTGATGAGGCTAGGCGGAAGCAGGGACCGCTGCAACTTCCTTGTTGTACTGCGACAGCGGAACCAGACACTGGGCTTCGCGCCGGCCTTCCTTCCAACCGCGTTCGGTCGGCCAGATCCCCCACCAACTCGGGAAATTGGAACCGCCGTTATAACGCTTTCCCAATTTCGAACAGAGCGCTCGGGTTCGTTTCTCGACCTTGCTGATGCTTGGGAACTTGGTACCCGGGCCTCCTAGATCCCGGGCCTGGACCATGATCCAGTTTTTCTTGGGATTGGTGCACGGGTAGCTCTCGGTGTTCCGGGCATTGGGTTGGGCGGGGGTGCAGAAATTGAAATAGTCGACACCGCTGGCGGTGACAAAATCCGTAGCCCGGGTAGTCAGGTCGGTTAGTTTCAAGCCGGTTTTCAGCACGGCATCGCAGCGCACCCAGCGCTCACCGGCTGCCCATTGCGCATCGGTAGGGAAGAGGGCAAAGGAGAGCCAGCGACTTGGCAAGGTGCGATCAGGCATTGCGAGATAAGTATTTAGGGCTTTGGTGTCGCAGGCGGTGGCGGCCGCGAGGCGGGCGCCTGGGGTGGCTTTCGAGGGTGGGCCGAAGCTGGGCTTAAGGCTGCCCGTCCAATAGGTTTCGGCGGTATGCGGGTCGGTGCAGGCGACCCCGGCGACCCCCGATGAGACCGCATCGCGAACCGCGATCGGGTAGTTGTAGCACTCGCCGATGCTCGGGGCGGCCGCGGCGGGAGTTGCCAGCCCGATGGTGAGCAAACTGGTTGCGATCAAACTAAATCCAGCTAGTGGGGCGGGCCCACGGTGGCTGGGACTCATGTGGCGCATGTGACTCCTGCGATTAGCTGGCGGGAATTGGGACCAGTGTAATTATCCTGTTGCTCGGTTTGGGTTGTCCTCGTCCCGGCGCCCCGGCACACTTAGGCCCATGCCGACTATCAGTGTGATCGCCATCAAGGGCGGAGTCGGGAAAACATCAGTTGTGCTCGGGCTGGCAAGTGCCGCCACCGTGCGGGGCTTGGCCACCTTGGTGGTCGACCTAGACCCCCAGGGCAACGCCACCTCCTTGCTCTCAACACATGCCCGCAAAACCACGGTGGCCGATGTGCTGGCGCACCCGACACGAGAGAACGTGGAAGCGGCCTTGACCGCCTGCGACTGGGAACTGGCCCCCGGCGAAGTAGATGTGCTGCCCAGCCACCCGAACATCATCCGCTTTGACTCATGGAGTGGTGGCACCCTGCGCCCGAAGTTGGCGCGCGCGCTAAAGCACTTGACGGGCTATGACCTCACCCTAATCGACTGCCCACCCTCCATCGGTGCGCTGACCCGAGAAGCACTGGCAGCGTCGGACTTCGCACTTATTGTCACCACACCGACCTTCTTCGGGTCTCAGGGTGTTGAACGTGCGGTTGCCGAGGTCGAGGAGATCCGCAGGAGCGTCAACCCGAATCTAAAGTTAGCCGGCATTGTTGTTAACCGAGTGCGCTCGACGGCCGAGGAGCATGAGTACCGCAAGCAGGAGCTGACCGACATCTACGGCCGCGTCACTTTGATGAAGCCGGTCATCCCCGAGCGCATCGCGGTGCAACAGGCTGAGGGCACCGGGTTACCGGTGCATCGCATCCGCACTGCCGGTGGCCGTGAAGTCGCCGATATTTTTGATGGCTACCTCAACACCTTGATGCGGAAGAGCTAGGCCTTACTTGGTCTTAACGGCAAGTAGGCGATCGGTGTCGCCGAAGACTTCCATGCCTGCGCATTCGCCGACACCGTCAAGTAGCACTCGACCGCTGGCATCCTCGTGACGAATATTGATGATGGCATCTAAGGTTTCTTCAACGCGCTGATGCATTGCGGTTCGAAGTGGTGCATGCAGTAGACCGCCACGAACGCGCTCGGCCGACAAGATCAAGTGCCCGTCCGGCCCGTCGAGGGCCCAGGGCACATGAGAGTCATCGATGCGCAGGTGGGTCTCCCGCGAGCGGTTATATGTTGCCCACTTAGATGACAGACCGTGGTGCTTTAGCCCAACGATGAAGCCGCGGAATGAACTTCGCGGCCAAGGGATCAGTGCCGCCGAGGCGGCCATCGTCAAATGATCGAGTGGTGCCTTCAACTTCGAGGTTGCCACTTAATCCGTGGCCGAAGGAGACGATGCCGTGATAGCGCTCCATGAAGGGCACCAGTCCGTACCAACCCATGATGCCCGGGCTGCGCCAGGTGACCGGCCACGCCGCCGCAATCGGTCCTTTCACTCTGGCACCCTCCCACCCGGGCCGTCAGGCGCGGCCCGAAGTGCGTTAAGTCTCACATGCACCAATGGCCCAATTTGAGTAGTCCGAAGGGGCAGTAAGGGCAGGCTAGAACTAGGGTATCGTCCGTGAGAATCCTCGTGCCCAGTGAAACCAGACCAGGTGAGCACCGAGTAGCCATCGTCCCGCAGGTGGTCGCCAAGTTCACCGCATTGGGTTTCGAAGTCCATGTTCAAAGTGGTGCCGGACGCCACGCGTTTGCCAGCGACGAGGCTTATCAGGCCGCTGGTGCGACCGTAATCGATGAAGATTATCTGGCCGGCGCCTTCGAAAGCGCAGACGTGATTGCCACCGTACGCCCCCTTGACTACCCGCGGGCCTCAAGGCTGCGCGCGGGCACTGTCACGGTTTCGTTCCTGTCACCGGTTGGCGATCTGGAGACAATTCGCGGGTTGCGGGACGCCGGCGCGACCGGACTCTCATTCGATGTGTTACCGCGCATCTCGCGGGCGCAGTCGATGGACGCCCTAAGTTCGCAAGCGTTAGTGACCGGTTATCGCGCAGCACTTGTTGGCGCGGATCAGTTGCCCTCGTTCTTCCCGCTCTTCATGACGGCGGCGGGCACTATTCAACCGGCGAAGGTATTGGTGCTCGGCGCGGGTGTGGCGGGGCTGCAGGCCATCGCCACTGCCAAGCGCCTGGGAGCCAAAGTCTCGGCCTATGACGTGCGCCCAGCAAGTGCCGATGAAGTTAAGTCGATGGGCGCAACTTTTGTTACCTTGGACCTCGAAGCCCTTGAAGGCGCCGGCGGTTACGCACGGGAGATGACCGAGGATCGGGCCGATCGCCAGCGCGAACTACTTGCGCCATACATCGCCGCGGCCGATGTGCTGATCACTACAGCGGCGGTGCCCGGCCGGCAAGCACCACTGCTCGTCACCCGCGCGATGGTTGAAGGCATGAAGCCGGGTTCTGTTGTTGTTGACCTGGCGAGTGAGACCGGCGGCAACGTCGAAGGCTCGATGCCGGGCGAGGAGATCAAGTTTGGTGAGGTTCTCGTCTGGGGAGCAAAGGATGTTGCTAGCCAGATGCCGGTGCACGCCTCGCAGCTTTATTCGATGAACATCATGGCGTTGCTGGCACTGACGGTTAAGGATGGCGCGGTCGTAGTTGATCCCGAGGATGAAGTGTTAGCCGGCTGCGCCGTGGTGCTCGATGGGGTAGTTCGCAATCAAGTGGCGCTGGACGCGCTCGGGGGAGGTTCATAAGCATGGATGGCGTTGCACTCCTCACCATCTTCATCCTGAGTATTTTCGTTGGGTTTGAAGTGGTCTCCAAAGTGTCTACGGTGCTCCACACGCCGTTGATGTCCGGTGCTAATGCCATCCATGGCATCGTGCTGATCGGTGGCATTACTGTTACCGGATCGGCAACCCACCCACTTGAGATCACCCTCGGCGTGATCGCGACTTTGCTAGGTGCGATCAACCTCGTCGGTGGCTTCGTGGTAACCGACCGCATGCTAGAGATGTTCAAACCCAAGAAACCCGCTGCCCGATCAGATGATGGCAGTGCCGTATGACACCGACTTGGGCGCAGTTGGCGAACCTAGTCGCCGCGGTGCTATTCATTTTCGCTCTAAAGGGCTTGTCCTCACCGAAGAGTGCGCGCAACGGCAACTTGCTCGGGGCCGCAGGCGCCCTGCTAGCGACAGCCGTGCTCTTCGTCAGTGGCATCCCGCTTTCCAACATCTTGTTGATTCTCGCCGCGGTACTTGTCGGTAGTGCGATCGGCTGGATCTCGGCACGTAAGGTGCAGATGACCCAAATGCCGCAACTGGTGGCCTTGTTCAACGGCGTTGGTGGCGGCGCAGCGGCCCTCGTGGCGGTTATCGAGTACCTCGAAGTCGGTGGTGGGAACAAGATCTCACTGGCGGCAACCGTGTTCACGGTAGTCATCGGCTCGGTCTCATTTAGCGGGTCGATCATCACCTTCTTGAAGTTGCAAGAGCTGATGACTTCACGCCCGGTGATCGTGCCCGCAGGCAAGTGGGTCACCATGCTGGTTGCGGGATTGACCGTGGTCGGCGCCGTGTGGCTGGTCATCAGCCCGCAGGTCTGGCTGCTGGTTGCGCTACTGGTGCTGTCACTTATCTTCGGCATGCTCTTTGTGCTACCCGTTGGCGGCGCTGATGTGCCAATCGTCATCTCACTGCTAAACGCCTTCACCGGCCTTTCGGTTGCGGCATCTGGTTATGTGCTCGGCAATGTGCTGTTGATCATCGCCGGCACCTTGGTTGGTGCATCTGGCACGCTCTTGACCAAGGAAATGGCCAAAGCCATGGGTCGCCCGATCACCTCGACCTTGTTCGGTGCCTTCAATGGCACCACCGCTGGCAACACCTCGACCGGTGGTGATCGTCCGGTGCGCTCGGGTGGACCAAATGACGTCGCGATCATGCTCGGCTTTGCGAACAAGGTGATCTTGGTGCCCGGTTACGGCCTGGCCGTAGCCCAAGCCCAGGGCGCCTTGCGCGAACTGGCCGATCTACTCACCGCGCGTGGGGTCGAAGTCGATTACGCAATTCACCCGGTTGCCGGTCGCATGCCCGGCCATATGAACGTACTGCTCGCCGAGGCGAGTGTGCCCTATGAGCAACTCAAGGAAATGGACGAAATCAATCCGGAGTTCGCGTCAACCGATGTCGTGCTCGTGGTCGGCGCCAATGACGTCGTGAACCCCGCGGCGCGCACCGACAAGTCGGCGCCGATCTACGGCATGCCGATCCTAAACGTGGATCAAGCCCAGCAGGTGGTGTTCTTGAAGCGGTCAATGCGCCCCGGCTTCGCCGGCATTGAGAACGAGATTCTCTATGACCAAAAGACGATGCTGCTGTTCGGTGACGCCAAGGATTCATTGACCAAGGTGGTTTCGTCCCTTAAGAACCTGTAGCCGGCACCGGCCGCCCGCACCACTGGGGTTACGGGGCAAGGTGAGTGTAGTTCGGTTAGACGACGCCATAAAGGC
>JAQCEO010000024.1 GCA_027729805.1 Actinomycetota bacterium | reverse complement strand
ATCGTCACGGTTTCGCCCGACTATGCGCTGAAATTCGGCCCCGCGGGCCGGCTCATCGATGCATTGGTCGTACGGCGCACCTACCGCCGCGGCATGGTGTCCCTGCTCGACGGATTGCGCCGTCGGGCGGAGGGCAGTCACCCTACAGATCACGAATAAGTGACGTCCCGGTCATTGCTCTCGACTGTTTGCCCTCAAAGGGTGTGAGGGTTCAACTCCCCCATCGCGCACCGATACCGGGGCAGCGCCCCGAGTGCGAATGGGCGTCGAATTACGCCCGGCTAAGCCCAACCCGCTCTAATACTAAGGCGTAATAGGTGGCTTTGGCGAGGCTGTGGCCGCAGGGTCTGGAGCAGCGGAAGTATCGACAATGTCGGGCACCCCGTGATGCCAGTGCACGTCTTCAAACCCAAGGACTTGGTGCTTTAAGAATATGAAGATGGAGGTGATAACGACTACGGTGATAATCGAGACGTTGGCAACCGTGGCGGCCTCTAATGCCAGTTGCGGGTCTTGGGCGAGGACTGCCGAGCCCCCCGAAGCAAGCACTAGTCCGACCAGTAGTCCGCCCAATGCGGTGCCGGAATGATTACCAAAGGTCCGGGTTCCGAACAGTGTGCCCGCATACCTCGTCCCCGTGACTTTTATGACCCCCATGTGTCCGAAGAGGCGTAGCATCCCAAACCCAGACCCGGCCAAAACGAGAGTCGCCGCCATGGACCAGACCGAGACCTGCCCCCGATTCAGCAGGTAATAGCAGATCACCGCCAGGACCATCAGCACACACCCAATGCCGGTCTGCATCTGTCGCGTGATGCTCCGAGTATTGCGCAAGTGATGGGCGCTCAGATGAAATCCAATGGTGGGGACCACCATCAGCAGCATGGCAATAGCGGTCTGCGCGGAGTCCAGTCCCGCACCCACGCCGAGCACTACCGCATAAGCTGAAATGGTCACGAAAATCCCGCAAACGTGCACGGCGCTGAAAGAGTCGGTTAACCATAGTCGTGCGTTGTGACCAGCAATGTCCTCGCTGAAGATCGGGCTTACCAACCGTCGATTCAAGAAGATGAATCCGGCTACCGAGACAATCCCTAGGATCGTTACCACGCCCCAAATCACAATACCGCCGATGGATTCCTTGGCGAGTATGACGAGTAGATAGGGGGCCAATAGTCCCAATCCCAGAAGCAAGGTCGGGGCGATCATCGCGGCTGAGAACCTGGACCCCTTGTCATGTGAGTTCTTCATGGACATTGCACCGAGAATCACCGCCGCGATCATCACGAGAGAGCTGATTGGCTCAATCCAGCGCCAAGTGAGAGTGTGAGCAATAAGCGGGCCGACGACTGGGCCCAGAACTAAACCCGCCATCCCGGCCGCGCGCCACCAAAGCCAGGCGTTATGCCGGGTTGCCCCGTGCATGGTGGTTACCAAGATGCCGCCCGTGGCCGGCAAGATCAGGCCGGCGGCTACACCCATCAATGCGCGCAGCGCCACGAGGCCCGCCGTAGTGTCGATTAAGGGTGCAAACAATCCAACGATCGCAAAGCCCACACCCGCCCAGATGAACACTTTCTTTCTCCCAAGGATGTCGGCGAGGCGTCCGCCGGCAACACAGACCAAGATCAAGGCGACCGGATAGGCGCCAAGGGCTAGGACCACATCGAGATGGGTGGTGTCGAGGCTGATGGCCATCGACTCCCCAGCGCCCATGAATGCGCTGCTGCCCAGCCAACTGTCAAATACAGCGAGTGCGATTGCGGCGATCGCGATGCGATGGCGCAGCTTTTTCCGGTGTTTCGCAGCCAGCGTCTCCGGTAATGTGGGTGCAGTCTCTGGGGTGGACACGGACTCTAAGGTACATGGGGAACGACAGGAAGTATTGTGTTGTGGGCAGTCCATCGCATTACAGCTGGCGGTGTTGAAAAAAAAAGGTTGACAATTCCCCCCCCCCGCTGAGTTAAACTCGCTCATGCGTCGCCGTCGGACCGCACTCATTGTAGGTCTGGCGATCGCTGCTGTAGCGCTCGCCAGCGTGGCCGTCCCGGTAGCCAGTTCCGCTTTCGGCGGTACCTCTAGTTCCTCGATAACGGTCCGCAAGGACGTCAAGGATCTAACTGCCGCCGAAAAGCGTGCATTCATCGGCGCGATCAAAAAAGCCAAGCGTACCCCGGACCCAGACCACCTGGGCTTAAGCCGATACGACGTCTTCGTTAACTGGCATCGAGATGCCTTTCGGTGCAAAAACGCGTGGCTGCAAAAAGGCAACTACGCCGGCGCCGCGCATAACTCGCCCACCTTCTTGCCGTGGCACCGGCAGTACTTGCACGAGTACGAGCAGATGCTGCGCGAGGTGAGCGGTGATCTGTCGATTGCCCTGCCGTACTGGGATTGGACTGATCCGGAGTCCACCGCTGCGGTTTTCGCCGCTGACTTCATGGGTGGTGACGGCGACCCGGCGCAAGCGCACGCGGTTACCGATGGTGCCTTCCGTAAGGGCGCGTGGAAAATCACCATCCAGGACCCGGCCCCGACTCTGGCTGGCATGACACCACCTAAGTCATATTTAGTGCGCAACTTTGGGAGTTTCTTCGACCAAGGGATTGCCCTGCCGACCAAGGCTGAAGTCGCCGAATCGATCGGTGTCCATCGGTACGACCACCAGACTTTTGATGCGAACTCACCTGAGACAAAGTCTTTCCGTAACACCCTTGAAGGCTGGCGTGATGCCACGCCCGGTGAGTGCGATGAAGGCTGGATCAACGTCAGTGAGCAAGATGGCGCACCACATGTGTTGCACAACGCCGTGCATATCTACACCGGTGGCCTATGGAAGGAGGATGGCAAAGTCACAATGGGCACCATGGCTTACAACACTTCCCCAAATGACCCAGTCTTTTTCATCCACCATGCCAATATCGATCGCATTTTTGCCTTGTGGGAGAACGAGCAGCGGCAGCATTACCGGCCACAAGTTGGTGCCGCGCAGGGCTGGAATGGTGCAGACACCATGTGGCCGTGGCGTGACCGCACCATCAATAGTTGGTTCGGCACCTTGCGAAATGGCTTCCGGTACGCAGCAGGCTAGGAAACAATGTCCTTTCGATCAAAACGGATTATCGCAATTGCCACTAGCGCAGCGAATGCAACGAAGTTGTAGGTAGCCCCCAACACCATGTCGCCCCAGCTGATGGTTGGGCTAAGCGCGGCGAGCCAGGCGTCCCCGTAGTTGGTGGGCAGAAGGCGGCGTAGGTCACCAAGTGGCTCGAGGGCTGCGAGGATGTTAAAAACGATCACCGTCACGACCGCCACGCCGACGGCACCCAGCGGCACGTCTGTCAGCACGCTCATCAAGAATGCGAAGCCGGCCGGGAAGAGCAATGTCACACCGATATATGCGGTGATTAAGGCGATGCGCTGCATGGACTCACCTGTTTCCAATGCACCGCCGAGTGGACTAGTAAGGGGAGCGGTGCCGAAAACAAGGGCACCGATAAGGAAAGAAGCGACCACGAGCGTGATCAGCACCGCTGCGATCAAGATGAGTCCGACGATGGCTTTTGTTCGCAACAGGTGCCGGCGTGGCACCGGAGCCACCAACAGGTAACGCAATGTAGACCAAGATGCCTCGCTGGCGACCGTATCTCCCATGAACATGGCAGCGATGATGATCAGGAGGAACCCAGAGGAGAAGAGCAGCATCGTCAGGGTGAAGTTCCAGGCACCTGATGTTGCCAGGCCGATGAGGTCTAGGCCGCCGTCACCGAACCCCCCGCCGCCCCGCCCACCACCACCGTTGCCGTCGGCGGAGGGACCCAGCGTGACGGCTGCGACAACTATGAGTGGCAGTGCGATCACGAGGAGGAAGGCGACGAGGGTGCGGCGCCTTTTGATCTGCCGGATGAACTCCACTCGGATACCCAAGGTGGCCGATGGTGAATACGAAGGTATTTTGGTGCTCATGAAGTCACCACCTCGTGGCCTTCGCCGACAATCTCCATAAAGACATCCTCAAGTCGCAGGCCTGTTCGGCCCTCAAGTAGTTCAGCCACCGTGCCGTTGGCAATGACAGTGCCATGGTGCATGACCACGACGTGGCTGCACGTCTGCTCGACCTCACTTAATAGGTGTGATGAAATAACAACCGTCCTACCGCTTGCCACGTAGTCCTTCAGCACCTTTCGCATCTCTCGAATCTGGGGCGGATCTAGCCCATTGGTTGGCTCGTCGAGCACGAGTACATCTGGTAGTCCCAGCATGGCTTGGGCGATCCCAAGTCGCTGGCGCATACCCTGGCTATAGGTGCGCACTTTTCGATCGATGGCCGACCCGAGCCCGGCCACCTCGAGGATTTCGGCCAGGTGCGGGTCGAGGTGTTTGCGCCCGCTGGCCCGCCAATAAAGGTCAAGGTTTGCGCGCCCGCTTAGGTGCGGCAAGAACCCGGGGCCTTCGATGAAGGAGCCGATATGGGCGATGGTGGGCGCCCCGGGGAACACCCGCTGCCCGAAAATAAACGAATTCCCCGACGCTGGGTAGATCAGACCCATCACCATGCGCATGGTCGTGGTCTTGCCGGCGCCATTGGGGCCGAGGAGGCCTAGTACCACCCCGCGCGGCACCCGGAACGTGACATTGTCGACCGCTTTGACGCGGGAACCGAAGTTCTTCGTCAAGCCCTCGACGGCGATGGGCACATCTAGTAGATCAGCGCGGGTACTAGCTAAGCCACGTCGCGGTCGGAGCAAGATCACGGCCAACGCAATTACGACAACTGCACCTAACCCGATCAAGGGGGTAACCCACAGCGGGGTGGTGGGATTCGCTGAGGTAAGGGGCACGATGGGGACGGTTAACTCGGTGTCTGCTAACTCGATGGAGTAGACCGCCGGCCCACTTGGTAGTCGGTAGGCCTGATCGGTGGTGCCGACAACGAGCGCTAGTCGCTCGCCGGCCGAAACTTCAAGAACCAAAGCAGGTAGTTGAATTTTAACAGTGGTGGGGCTTGGACCGATGTTGGTAAGTCGAATCGGAGCAACGATGCCTTTTGGGAGCAGAGGTTGGCCCGTTGGGCCGATCACCCGAACACTTGCGAACAGCACGACATCGGCGAGGGGCTCCGCACTCGCCACGGTAATGAGCGCACGCGGTGCCCCGACGACCCGCAGCGGGTCAACCAAGGGCCCGCTGGCGAAGGTCGCAGTCTGATTCGGCAGCGGCAAGGACAGTAGTGAGCCCGCCAACGCGGCCAGGCCGCCGGTGCCCGGTAACGAAGATAAGGCTGCGGGCACGCCACCGGCCGGCGCCAAAATATCTTGTTTAGGTCCGCCGAGGGTGATGGTGTTACTTGCGGCGCCGAAGATTCCCGGATACCGCGGTGCGGTGAGTACTTCGATTGTGCCTTGGCCCCGGTTACCGAAGGCCGAGCCTTGAGTTAGTGAAACTTCAAAATCCGTGGCGCCCGCGACCGGAGCGGCTCCGGATAAGTAGGTGTCGAACCACTGTGCCATTTTCTCGCGCAGGCGTTCGCTCTCGTCTACGCCACCATCGTGCCCTTGGCCATGCCAGATGACTTTCACCGGTGTGCTCGGATTCGCCTCGATGATCTGCTCGGCATTGGCATTGGCCTGTTGCAGCGGGAACAGCGAGTCTGATTGACCGCCGCCCAGCAGCGTTGGCACGGTGATATTTGCGGTGATGGACTTGGGTGACGAAGCGGCCATTAGCGCCCGCGACTCGGGCGTCAAGACCCCCTGAGCTGCCGCATCTGAATAAGCCGCGCACCACGTTGGCGTGAAGCGACCGCAAGTCGTGACTTGGCCGTCGGTTGTTTGCAGGCCAGCGCTGAAGAACAGCCCCGACCACAACTCCTTGAACACCCCGGTGGTCTTTGCCGGCAGGGTTGATTGGGCGAAGAGGGCAGCCTCTAGGTCATTCCAAGTAATGTCAGCGGAGATCGCATCGACCCGTGAGTCGTAGCCGGCGATCATGAGGGCGAGGGCACCCCCGTAGGAGCCACCGGCGAAGCCAACCACCGGATCACCGGCCACTTCTTGGATTACGTAATCCTGTTGGCCTAAGTAGTCGATGATCTTTGAGGCGTCGGCAACTTCGAACTCCGGTGCGTTCATGGAGATATCCCCGGTGGACCCGCCAAATCCCCGGGCCGAGTAGGCCACCACCACGAAGCCGCGCCCCGCCAAGAACTGTGCCTCCTGGGCAACCGCATCTTTGCTCCCCCCGAAGCCGTGGGCTAAGACAACCGCTGGTGCCGGTGACTGCACGGGCCGGTAGATATCCATCTCGAGTTGTACCGGTGTGCGGTCGAGCGCGCTCGTGGGTGCACCGGGAAGAGTAAGAGTTTCGGCGGGATCAGCCCAAGCCGAAGTCGCCCAAGCCACACTTGCCCCAGCCATGATGGCGGCAAGGACTAGGGAGCTAAAACGACGCACGTAGTGAGGATATGCGCCCTGGGCAGATGCGCAATCTCACCCGGGCGAGAAACGACCTCGATTACCGCAGCCGGCTGGCACCGTTATGACGTGGTTGGCGTCGCCGACGTTAAGTCTTGGTTGTGTTTTTGCCGCGGTAGTAAATCAACGAGGATAGCAAGAAGCACCGATACGGTCGCGGCAAGGAAAAGCTCTTGGTAGGCGGTACCAAATCTGCTGATCGTAAAGGCTGTCACGTAGCCCACGCCGGCCTGGATTACCGCGAAGACCACGGTGGCAGTTCCCCAGATTGCTCGATGCTTATTCGGGTCGCCTTGGGCTAACTCCTGAGAAAGCCCCAGGAAGATGGAGATGAGGCCCGGCAAGCACAGGCCGGCGAGGAAATAAGACGAAATCACCCGCCCAACCAACGCGTCCGGTAGTTAGCTTAACGAGTGCCAGCGCTCAAGTCCTACGCGACGAAGTAGCCGAACGCGGGAAGGTGTTAGCAAAAGCCCGGCACATGGCGTAACCAATGAAGGATTAAAGCTAATTGTGGCATTTCGGCAGCGCGGTACGCGCGTGCTGGTCTGCGCAACAAACTCGGTTCGCTCATTAGATCAAGCCTTCTTGCGCCCAGGCCGATTTGATTATGTGATCCCCATTGGCCCACCGGACGCCTCTGCACGAGCTGCCATCTGGTCGTCCTCGTCTCGCGATCATCAAGCGCAGACGTTGACATAGCCGCCCTAGTTGAGGCGTCAGAACACTTTACCCCGGCGGATATTGAGTTCGCCTCTCGTTCGGCAGCGCAAGCTTCATTTGAGCGCGAGATGGCAAGTGATGAAGCAGCCGGACTTGTCGGCGCTGCTACCGGTGATTACTTGTTTGCGATCAGTCAAACCCGAAGAGCAGTATCTGATTCGGATATCGCGTGCTTCGACGAGGATATTGCGCTCTTCGGTCGACGCTAATTGCCTGAGGGAACCCTAATTTCTATTCCCGTACCTCAATTTCAATAATTCTGCTGTATTGGACGCAACCAGCCGAGCTTTGTGCCGAATTGCCGGCCCTTGTCCGGCGGGTTACTTTAGGGTGGTGGAAAAGAAAAGGTTGAGAAAGTGAGGTTAGTACCCATGTTTGGCGAGGTGGAAGTGGTAAAACCAAGAACTTACTGCTTCACCAACATGTCGGTTCAAGTCCAACCCACCGGCTGCGGTCCGGCTTTGACAAAGTGTCAGTTTGCGGCGCCGTCGCAACTGGTGATTCAGTGACGCGGAGGATTGGGTTTGCCCCCCTGGCTGCTTTGCTAGTGGCCTCCTTGTCGTTGGCGGCTTGTGGGGCGCCCGTTGGCTCCCCAGAGGGTCCGACGCTATCGGCGCCGGCTGCGAAACCTTCAGAACCAGGTCAGCCCGTAAGTGGTGCCGAATTGGTCGGCCACATCCACAACCTCGGCTACGACGGACGAGCCCTGTTAATCGGCACCCATGAAGGTCTTTGGGTTCAGGACATGGACGGGCCGCCGGCCCTGGTGGCGGGTTCGAAATTCGACGTTATGGGATTAACGGTGGCTAACGACCGCTGGTTTACCTCGGGCCATCCGGGGTCGACGATGGCTGGGCCCGGGAACCTGGGGCTGTTGAAGTCCATTGATCAGGGTCGAACCTGGACCGCGATGTCCCTCAGTGGCGAGGCTGACTTTCACCGCCTGGCAAACTCAGGTGACGTTGTCGTCGGCCTCAATTCCCACGATGGATCGCTACTTCGATCAGAAGACGGTGGTATGACCTGGACCGAATTAGGGGCCCCGCGGCTTCACGATTTGGCCATCAGCCAGATGGATTCGACCGTCATCGTGGGCACCTCGGAGAGCGGACCGGTCCGCAGCGCCGACTCGGGGTTTACTTTCCAGCCGATCGCGGGAGCGCCATTGCTCGTGCTGCTTGCCTGGGCGGGCGACACCCTTTTCGGTGCTGACGTGGATGGGCAAGTTGTGGTCTCTGGAGACGGCGGGCTTACCTGGAGCCCGCGAGGCTCACTGCCGGCGCAGCCCGGAGCACTCGCGGCCACGAAGACCACTGTCGCTGCTCACGTGGGAGACACAATTTATGAGTCAATCGATGGGGGCAGGTCCTTTACTGCACGAATCGCTGGCATCGCCGGGCACTAGTCCGAAGGATTCAGCAAAACGTCGCCCGGCTTTGGTGAGCAATCTGTTCGCCTTGTAAGTGGTTCCAGAAAACCTGTGGTCATCGCCGCAGGTAACGACTGCGCTTCTGTGCGGCCTCATCTGCTACTTGGCGACAGTGAGCATGACCGTTTGGGGACCGATGCCGCACTTGGGGGAGGCCAGTGCGTTTTTCGGGCGTTTAACCCGGCTGGCCAAATGCGAACCAAGCACCTATGGTGAAAAGGTAAAGCAGCGAAATGATGCCGATGGCATTCCATTTCACGGCATTTCGGCCCGCCGCCCCCTTGAGGATCCGGTAGACGGCCACCACGAGGAAGACCGCGGCGACAAGCCCGCCTTGTATTGGCAGGAGCTCCGCGTAGCCGTCAAACACTTTTCCCCTAAAAATTGGACTCGCGCGATCGTGTTGGCGGTCTTACGGTCAGAAGGTGACCACATTTGCGCCGACTGCGCCAGCCGAACTTCCTCGTGACCTAGGGGCCCTCTTGGCCAGCGGGTATCTCCCGCGAAGTGTGAAGGCCGAAATGCAGGCCAACCTGCTCGACCGGTTGCGCGCGGGGGAGCAAACCCTGCCGGGAATCGTTGGGTTCGAAGACACCGTTGGCCCGCAGGTGGAACGAGCCTTGCTGGCGGGGCATGATTTCGTGCTGCTGGGGGAGCGTGGTCAGGGTAAAACCCGATTGATTCGGTCACTTATCGGGCTGCTGGATGAATGGGTGCCTTATGTGGAGGGTTGCGAAATCACTGATGAGCCGACGGCCCCGGTTTGTGCGCGGTGCCGGCGACTTGCTGACGAACTTGGCGAGCAACTGCCGATCACTTGGCGTCATCGTGGGGAAAGGTATGGCGAAAAACTCGCCACTCCGGACACGTCGGTCGGCGATTTAGTGGGTGACGTGGACCCGATCAAGGTCGCCGAGGGCCGATCACTTGGCGATCCCGAAACCATTCACTACGGACTGGTACCGCGCACTAATCGCGGTATTTTTGCGATAAACGAGCTACCGGACCTTGTCGAGCGTATTCAGGTTGCGTTGTTGAATGTTTTGGAGGAGCGCGATATTCAGGTGCGTGGCTACAACTTACGCTTACCTTTGGATATGCTCATAGTTGCGAGTGCAAACCCTGAGGACTACACCAACCGTGGTCGAATCATCACTCCGCTTAAGGATCGGTTTGGTGCCGAAATACGCACTCACTATCCCCTTGAACTTGAACTTGAGATAGCCCTGATCGAGCAGGAGGCCGATATTCGCGCGGTGATCCCGCGACACCTACTCGACGTTGTGGCGAGATTCACTCGGGGGGTTCGTGAGTCGAATGCCATTGATCAACGCAGTGGGGTTTCAGCCCGTTTTTCGATTGCCTGTGTTGAAGAGTTATCGGGTGCAGCTTTGAGACGTGCTGCCATAACCGGTGATGATGAACCCGTAGCCCGCATCGGTGATTTGCTTGACGTTGTGCCTTCGCTCCGTGGGAAAGTGGAGTTTGACGTTACTCAGGAAGGCTTTGAAGAAGAGACCCTTGTGCTGCTCGCTCGGCAGGCGACCGCGGTCACCTGGCGCGCCTGTCTAGGCGGCCAACAGGCTCGACCATTCCTGACGCACCTAGTTGCGTGGTTCGACGCTGGTAACACACTCGCGACATCGGATGTGATGAGTGGACACCAGATCCTGCAGGCGATTGGCCCACTCGAAGGCCTCGGAGCGGTCATCGGCGCGGCCGAACCCACGATGGCCGAATCACCCGGGTTGGCCGCGGCTTGCGTGGAATTTGCGGCCGAGGGGCTGTGGCTCACCCGCCGAATTGACAAGGATGATGTCGGTGGAGTCAGAACCTACGCCAGTTCAGCCCCGGAGACGCAGGACGAGTGAGCCGGCGAAACCAATCGATTTACGGCCGTTTTCGCGATGGCCCGGACCCGCTGGCGCAGCGGGTTGATGCTGGAGCTGGTATCGACGAGATCGGCAAAAGCATCCTTGGCGGAAAATCGGTGCGCGGCGCCTTGCAGGAAATGCTGAGGGCTGGAAGCCAAGGCCGGCAGGGGCTCTCGGGGATGTCCCGCCAAATCCGCAACCGGTATCGCGAACTTCGCGAGTCAGGTCAGATGAATGGCCTGCTCGATGATTTGCGCGCCATGCTCGATGAAGCACTGAACGCGGAGCGATCGGCACTATTTCCTGATCCCGGCGACGATGCCCGCTTTGCCGAAGCGATGCTCGATGCCCTACCCGATGAGGTGCCACGCGCACTGGCGGCGCTTGGTGACTATCAATGGCGCTCACCTCAGGCGCAGCAAATATTTCAGGACATACAAGATCGACTGCGTCGAGATGTGATCGATCAGCAATTCGCGGGGCTGACTCAGTCCGCACAAAACCTGGCCGACCCGAGAACCCAGGTGGCCATGGCCGAGATGATGGGCCATCTAAATCAACTCCTTGAAGCGCACCGTGAAGGTACAGCCACCGAAGATGATTATCAGGAATTCATAAAGAAACATGAGAAGTTTTTCCCGGCCGCGCCGAAATCCCTCGACGAGTTTATCGACGAACTGGCTCGACAGTCTGCGGCGATGAATCGCATGCTCGCGTCAATGACTCCTGACCAGCGCGCGGAGTTGGTGGAAGTGATTCAGCAGGCGCTAAGTGACCTTGGCTTGCAAGAGGAGATGTCCAAACTTCAAAATAACCTGCAGGCACTTCGTCCGGAGTTTGCTCGGCAGCGTGGCCCGGCGCTCAACGGAGACGCCTCCATGCGTCTACCCGCGGCGACTCAAGCACTTTCGGAAATGGCTGACTTGGAATCATTAATGAGTCAACTTGGTGATGCAGATGCGATGGCTGACTATTCGCAGGTGGATCTAGATGCTCTCGAACGCGCACTTGGCGGCAATGCGCGAGACGATGCAGCGGCGATGCAGCAAATGCAGCGTGATTTAAAAGACCAAGGGTTTCTCGTCGGTGATGCAGAGTCCTTGCGCCTAAGTCCGAAAGCGGTCCGGCGCATAGGCCAATCGGCGCTCCGCGAGGTCTTTGAACACATCAATGCAACGACTCGAGGTGAGCACGACAAGCAACGCGCGGGGGCATCCGGTGAACCCACAGGGGCTCACCGGCGGTGGCTCTTTGGTGACGATGAAGCTATTGACGTAGTGAGTACCGTGCAAAATGCTAGCCGCCGCCGCCTCAGCACCGGAATGACTGGGACCGCGACATCCGCCCGAAATGGCTTGCCCACCGCCTTGCTTGACCCGCAGGATTTCGACGTCGCTGAGACCGAGACCGTTACCCGGGCCGCGGTAGCCCTGCTGGTAGACCAGTCGTTCTCCATGGTGATGAACGACACTTGGAGTGCTGCTAAAACTATGGCACTGGCTCTTTCATCCCTGACTGCCACGAGTTACCCGTTGGATGCACTCCAAGTGATCGGGTTCGCCAATCTGGCACGAACCATTGAACCGATGGAAATCCCGAACCTTGAGGCCAGCGAAGTCCAAGGCACCAATCTCCAACATGCGCTGATGCTTGCCGGCCGGTTTCTCGATAAACATCCCGGCTCGCAACGTATTGTCATGGTGGTCACCGATGGTGAGCCCACGGCGCACCTGCTATCTGACGGTAACTGGTGGTTTGACTGGCCACCGAGTCGCGAAACCATTGAACGAACGATCGCGCAAGTCGACGCCATGACGAAACGTAAGGTCGCCATCACTTGGTTTCGCCTTGGCGATGATCCTAAACTGGCACAATTCCTGGAGAACATGGCCCGTCGAAACGGGGGTAAGGTGCTCGCCACAGCGGCCGATCGCCTCGGGGATTACGTGATCAGTGACTATGTTAACGCGCGCAAACGTTAAAGGGTAGGTTGATCTAAGGTTTCGGGGTGTTCAACGGTGATTGCGTTTGCACAATCCCCCCCACAGAAAGGCCGGCAAGTCGACGTTCGCGAATCGCGAGAAACAGCGGGAACGTGAAAGCAACCGCGGTTACGAAGGATCCGAGCACATAGAGCCAGTACCAACGGATGCCAAGGCGTCGTCCTTCGAGGACGATGAAAATTGACGCAGCGCTCGCGGTAGCCAGTAGATCAATTGACAACGAGGTGACCGACGGATTCGCGAACCAGGCAGCAAAGAAGGAGCCTGATGGGTTGATAAATCCCACGATGTTGAAGTATGCGGTACCGATTAGCCCGATGGCAGCGAGACTCAGATAGACCCAGAATGCACCGCGGCTTCGACGGTTCTTATTTTCGCTCATGCCGCAGTCTGACAGTTGTGCGGTCCCTTCCGTCAGCGGGGGCACCACGCGGTTACTTCGGTTGAAATGCTCGGCGACGTCCCCGGTGGTGGTCGGTTTTCGACCTTGAGCGTGGCCTAGCCCACGACGTACAAGGCCATCGCGGAAACGCCGGTGAGAAGGCTTTAATCAACTCACGAAAGGACTTTGCACGATGGCTGTGCACTAGTGTGCCCTGTTGAAACTGCTGGAGGTGCTGAAGATCGCCGGTGCCACTCGACAAGCTCTCGGTGCAGGACGGCTATTTGACCCGCGGGTCCGCCGAAACTGTTGAGTCCGATGTAGGCCCACACTCGGGTTACCGTCCGCATGGTCATGCCATGCCCAATCGAGAACTCATAGCCAGCCGGCCAGCTAGCTAGGGTACCGGCGGTTTTGGTTGCTAAAAGATCACGAACCTCCTGTTTTCCCAATGGTCCATGGTCCGGTTGCGCGACAACAGTGGCCAGCGGATCGGTTGCTTTTAGACATTCCGCGGCGCTAACCACCAACGCGATAAATTCGGAGTCGGTGCCGCGCCAAGACGCATCGGTCGGTGCGGTGTCTTGAGCTGACCACCGCGGCGTCACCTTCCACCACCATTGCTGCACCAGCAATCGACCAACTGAAAGACATGGTGATGATGGCCAAGGGCACCAACTTCGCTATTGTCGGGTGTCAGCATGAGACTTCGCGTTAGAAAGTTGGATCGTCAAAGCCGAGCTGATTGTGAACTTGCAACGTACTTAGGAGGTCGGCCTTGATTCGCGATTACGTCACTATGCGTGATGGTGTTTGTCTATCGGTCACTCTTTTCTTACCTGCGAAACAGCCGGCACCTTGTATTCTTGAAGCCCTGCCATATCGCAAGGACGACATGACTTCAGGCTGGCGCCCTGAATACGAGCGCTTCGCCAGCGAATTCGGATATGCCGTGGCGCGGGTCGACGTAAGGGGCACCGGCAGTAGCGGCGGATTTGCCACTGATGAATACCCGATCGCGGAGCAAAGCGATTTAGCCGAGGTAATCACTTGGTTGGCCACGCAGCCTTGGTGCACCGGCAATATTGGAATGTTCGGCACTTCCTATGGTGGCTTCAATTCCTTCCAGTTGGCTTGCGAACGGCCGGCGAACCTGAAGGCCATCGTGCCTATCTACGCAACCGATGATCGATTCACCGACGATGTGCACCAGATGGGCGGTGCGCGCAAGTGGCTAGACATTGTCGACTACTGCCACTACATGGCTCCGATGAATCTGCTGCCGCCGGTGCCCGTGGACATGCGGTCAAAGCGGCCACCTGGCTTCCAGCCGGAACGGATGCCGATCCAGATGCCAATGATTGACGCCAACAAGATCGCGGTGCCCAGTAGTAAGAGGGTGGGCCAAACTCTTTCACCGATCATCTCCCAGACCGGCCGCGAGAACCTAGTCGAATCAATTGACGCATCGAAGGGGTTGCGAAGATAAGTGATGAACTGTTCGAACAGCGGTCTGTTCAAAGTCCGGCGCAATTCCAACAACTGTTCGGCGTCTTGATTACGTCCACGCGTATATAGACCGATCGGATCCCCGGGCAGCATCCGAAAGAGGAAGAAATTAAACACGACCACGAACACCAGGGTGATTACCGCGCGCAGCACCTTGCTGCCGACGGCTTTAATCGTCGAGCGCGATGGGCGCTGCACCTTGATGGGGTCGGTTTCGCCAACGGCGACTTCCTGCAGGATTGAGATGGTCGACTCCTTGCCGTTAACTTTTAAGGGGTCTATATCTACTACAGGTACGCCCCGCAATGGCGAGACTTTAGGTAATTGCCGAGGATGATGTCACCCAAGGGCGCGCCGCAGTTGAGCGAAGTGCTGGAATCAGCGTCCGCGTGTTACCCATGCGTGGTAATCCTTCGACTCATCGTCAACGGTGGTCTCACCGCCGTGACCGGGAAGTACTTTGGTTCCGCTAGGAAGTGTCAGAATCTGTTCGCGGATGGAGTCTAGGATCGTTTGGAAGTCACTAAATGACCGCCCGGTCGCGCCGGGGCCGCCTTGGAACAAGGTGTCACCGGAGATCAACACTTCAAGTTCTGGGAGGTGCAGGCAAACCCCGCCGGGTGAATGGCCGGGAGTGTGCAGCACTTTCACCACGAGGCCCGCGACCTCCAGCACTTGTCCTTCGCTTAGCTCATTAGGGATCACTCCGGGATGGACAACATCCCACAGCATGAGATCTTTGGGGTGCAGGCTAATGGGTGCTCCGGTCATCTCGGCGACTGCAACGGCCTGTCCAATGTGATCATCGTGGCCGTGCGTGCAGATGATCCCGGCGACCTTACGGTCACCGATCGTCTCAAGAATTGCTTGGTGATCATGCGCTGGGTCAATCACTAATACCTCGGAGTCGTCGCCGATCAGGTAGACATTGTTGTCCACTTCCCAGGTGCCACCGTCGAGCGAGAACGTGCCGCTCGTGACAATCATTTCAACACTTGGCGACATCAGAGCACGACTACTGAGCGGAGCACTTCACCACGGTGCATCTTCTCAAAAGCCGCTTCAACGTTATCGAGTTCGATTTCCTCTGAAACAAATCGATCCAAAGGCAGTCGGCCTTGGAGATAGAGATCAATCAACATTGGGAAGTCTCGTGATGGTAGGCAATCGCCGTACCAACTTGACTTGAGTGAACCGCCGCGTCCGAAGACATCAATTAGCGGTAGATCCAGCCTCATCGTCGGATCAGGAACACCAACAAGTACGACGGTGCCGGCGAGATCTCGCCCATAGAAAGCGGCTTCGTATGTTTCGGGGCGCCCTACGGCGTCGATCACGACATCTGCGCCGAACCCGTTAGTGAATTCTTGGATGCCTTTCACGGCGTCACGGTTGTTAGAGTTAATGGTGTGGGTTGCGCCGAATTCGCGAGCAAGTTCAAGTTTGTGATCATCTATATCCACGGCGATGATTGTGCTGGCCCCGGCCAATCTTGCTCCAGCGATGGCGGCGTCGCCTACGCCACCGCAGCCGATCACCGCCACGGTGTCACCGTGGCTGACATTTCCCGTGTTAATTGCAGCACCGAGCCCAGCCATCACTCCGCAGCCGAGGAGCCCAGCGACTTGTGCCGGGGCTCTTCGATCCACTTTGGTGCATTGGCCTGCCGCTACTAGGGTCTTGTCTGCAAATGCTCCGATACCAAGTGCGGGGCTCAATTGGGTACCGTCAACAAGAGTCATTTTGGCATCAGCGTTATGGGTGTTGAAGCAGTACCACGGCCGGCCGCGCCGGCAAGCGCGACAATCGCCACACACCGCGCGCCAGTTCAAGATGACGTAATCACCGGCCTGCACCTCAGTAACGCCTTCACCAACTAGGTCAACAAAGCCTGCAGCCTCATGCCCGAGTAGGTAGGGGAACTGATCATTGATTGCGCCTTCACGATAATGCAAGTCGGTGTGGCACACCCCGCATGCGGCGATTTTCACCTTTACTTCGCCTGGCCCCGGATCGGGAATAACAATGTCTTCGATTGAGACAGGTGCACCCTTTGCCTTGGCGATAACCCCACGAACTATCTCAGACATGTGTTCCCTCCATAAATAGTGCCAAGCCCGCGGAAACCGCCCCACCATAGCGCGGGTTGAGGTAGTTGCCGCCGCTGGCCGAAGGTAGTGACCAAGCTAAAGCGGTATCTCGGTGTCCTTGGACCATCTCCCTAGCCACAATGGCGCCGACCGTTTCGGACAGCCATAAGCCAATGGCAACAAAGCATTGAAGTCCGAGCCGCGGCTAGCCCAGCGAGTTATTCACACTCCAGTTAAACGGAGCAACTCATATCGGTTCCGCAGCACATCGGAGACTTAATCTTCCCGTGTCCAGTTGGGCACTGAGAAATCCCGACGGTTGAGCCGTCATCTTTGGTGAGTTTTGCATCGACGAGGTTAGCGCCGCAGGCACCGCAGGTGGTGTTGACGGACATATTGCACTGGGGGCAACTGTATAGGGCCATGGTGGAAGGGTACACCAAGGCGTTGACCGGGCCCCAATGGCCGGTGCAGTTACTGGGATGGTTCGCATCCCCATCCTAAGAATTCATGACTCCGCGAGGTGATCAGCCGCTATAAGGTTGACGCGTGGCGAGCATCTTCGCGTTACTTTCTAGCCTGACCGGTGGCTCGGCGAGTTTTCTTGGCGGTCTAACCACCCGTCGTTTATCGGTACATGCGGTCACCGGCTTCGGCGCACTGTTCGCCAAGCTGAAATGGCAAGGAAGTTGACGGCCACCGGCCGACGCATCGGTTGAGCCCATGCGCCAGAATGGGCTAGGGGCCGGCACTAAATTGAGGGCGACCACCTGCGACGAGGGGATGCATCGTGAATAGCGAACAGTTCGACAAAATAAAGAACTCTGATGGCTTCATCGCGGCACTTGATCAAAGCGGTGGCAGTAGCGCCAAGGCCTTGATGCTTTACGGCGTTGCGGAGACTGCATATAGCGGTGAAGGCGAGATGTTCGATCTAATTCATCAGATGCGTGCCCGCATCATCACAAGCCCTGCTTTCACCGGTGATCGCATCCTCGGGGCGATTTTATTCGAAATGACCATGGATCGTCAGATCGACGGCATTGACACTGCAGAGTATTTGTGGAACCAAAAGCACATCGTGCCGTTCCTTAAAGTCGATAAGGGCCTAGCGGATGAGGTCGATGGCGCTCAGGTGATGAAGCCGATGCCCGACCTAGCTGAACTGTTGGCGCGAGCCAACTCCCACGGCATCTTTGGCACCAAGATGCGCTCGGTCATCAAGTTGGCAAATCCGACCGGTGTCGGTGCAGTCGTGGGTCAGCAGTTCGATATTGGCCGTCAGATTCTTGGCGCTGGTCTGGTTCCGATTATTGAGCCCGAGGTTGACATCAACAGCTCACAGAAGGCGGCGGCCGAGGCCTTGCTCAAGCCGGCGATTCTGGCCCAACTTGATCAACTAGACAAAGACCAACACATTATGTTGAAGCTCACCTTGCCTGAGCAAGACGACTTCTACGTGGACTTGATCAAGCACCCACGTGTGCTTCGCGTGGTCGCACTTTCTGGGGGCTACTCACGTGCCGACGCCAATGCGCGTCTGGCCCGCAATCATGGTATGACAGCGAGTTTCTCGCGGGCTCTTACCGAAGGCCTGTCGGCGCAGCAAAGTGCTGCAGAGTTCAACGCGGCTCTGGATGCTGCGATCAGCAGTATCTGTGCGGCATCGACTACCTAGTGCGTGAATTGGGCCCGCGATAGGCAGTTAGTAAGTTCAGTAGCTTGTCAGGGTGCCCTGCACTAGGCCAAGCTCAATCTCGGCACCGCGGCGAGACCAGGTAGATACCTGTGAACTCGTGACTGAGTCACCGTGTGCTACCTCCTGTAAGTGGAGGCCATCTAATAGCGAGAGGATGCGCCAAGCAGCGGCCGCTGGATCGGTGCAGTTCATCTCGCCGGTGCGCATACCGCCCTCGATAATGCCGCAGATGAGTTGTTGCCAAGCTTCGTTGAGTCGTTGCGAAATCTGCCTAAGTTCGGGGCGCCTGGCGGCTTCCGCCCAGGCATCGAGCCACAATTGCATCCCCGAGTTGCCATCAGAGCGGGTATAGGAATCGAAGAAGAATCGCAGTTGTTCCAGTGGATTTTGGCCCTGTTCCACCAAAGCACGGGTTGCGAGCAGGTCGGCCCCGGCCGCCCGCTCAAAAGCTTCGGCGATGAGCTCGTCCATTGAGGTCATGTAGTGGTGGATCAGGCCGCTGGAGGCACCAAGTTCGGCCGCGACATCGCGGACGGTCGTTGCGGCAATGCCCCGCCGTTGGATAACAGCCAAGGTGGCGGCGATGATCGCCTCGCGCCGGTCGTCCGGGGTCATTCGGGCCATATGGATAGGTTAGACGCTATTGCGCAAATGTCCAATAAGCCCTTAGGATGAGGAACCGCCAAGACAAGGAGCGCGATGATGCGAACCACACCATTCCACCCACGCTTGGCCGAGTTCAGTCAAAGCCAGATGTGGGGCAACTGGTCCGGCTATCTGTCGGCTGTGCGCTATGACCTATCGAGTAAGTATGAGTACTTCGGCGTTCGCAATGCGGCTGGCTTCTTCGACACCTCGCCCCTTCATAAATACTGGATCCGCGGACGCGATGCTGAACTCTTATGCTCATTTGTCTTTGCGCGCGATGTCCGCACCCTAAAACCTGGGCGCGCTCAATACACGATCTGGTGTGATGATGCGGGCTTTGTCATGGAAGACGGCGTGCTGTTTCGCTTCTCGGCCGATGAATTCATGCTCACCGCGGCGGAGCCAAACTTCGGCTTCCTGAAGAAATTAAGTAGCCGGTACGACGTCGAGATCGTCGATGCGACTGAAGATTACGCGTCACTGGCACTTCAAGGGCCACGTTCGCGCGATATTCTGGAAGTTCTAACTCCAGACATCTCAGGTCTTCGCTACTTCGGGTTCACCGAAACCAAAATTGCCAACACCCCTGTGATAATCAGCCGCACCGGGTTCAGTGGTGACCTTGGCTATGAGGTGATGATGCCAGCCGCTGATGCACTGCGAGTCCTTGATGAGATTCTCGAGGCAGGGCACCCACATGGCATTCGCCCATATGGCGATGAGGCACTTGGTATGACCCGCATTGAGGCAGGCTTGCCACTTATCGGCGTGGAATTCAACTCCAGCCGTTACGCCTGGACCGCGGAGGATCGCTTCACCCCCGATGAGTTAGGCCTCGGCTGGCTCCTTAAGGGTATTGAGGATGACAGTCGACCTTTCATTGGCCGTGATGCGATCTTGCGTGAACGCACCGATGGCTCCTCCCGGTGGCGCACGGTCGGTATCACCGTGGCGTGGAGCGACTTCTATGAGCTATTTGATTCACGTGGCCACCTTGCGGTCCCCGATGAAATTCCGGTGGCTTGGGAGTCCATGCTCTACGGCGCCAACGACGAGCGCATTGGCTACGCCACCAGTTTCATGTATTCACCTGTTCTCCAACGCCATATTGGCATTGCCCGCGTCAAACCGATGTACGCCGAACCGGGTACCGACATCTACCTTGAGCAAACGGTGAACCACGAATACATAAATGTACGGGCCACCGTCACCACCTTGCCTTTCTACAACCCCGAGAGGAAGACCGCCTGATATGTCGGACACTTTTAGCTACGACGCAATCGTCATTGGTGGTGGACACAACGGCCTGACCAATGCGGCCTACCTCGCCAAGGCCGGCAAGAAGGTTTTGGTCCTTGAACAACGGCACTTAGTGGGTGGTGCCGCGATCACCGAGGAGTTGCGACCCGGTTTCCAGTTCACAACTTTTTCCTACGCACTTAGCCTGCTGCGCCCCGAAATCATTCAGGAACTGGATCTAGTGCGTTACGGATTCATGCCACTGCTGATGCGCTCACATTTCGCCCCAATGGAAAACGGTGACTATTTCTTGCTCGGACCAGATACTGGCCTCAATCGCCAGGAAATTGCACGACACTCCAAGGCTGACGTTGACGGCATGGAGCGTTTTGAACATGACACCGCACGCGTACGCCAGTTCCTCCGGCCACTGTTTGACTCGATCCCGCCCAACCTGTTTAGCGATGACCCGGCCGATGCCGAAAAGATGGCGTGGTTGCTCAAGCATTTAGGCACCGGTGACAAGAAGGTCATCCATGACACGGTCCGCCTGCTGACCGGCAGCATCGCGGACTTCTGCGATGACTACCTTGAGTCCGACATCATCAAAGCCACTATCTGTTCGGCGGCTTGTGTGGGAATCAAGTTAGGCCCCATGTCACCGGGTAGCGGCATGAACTGGCTGTATCTGTCAATGGGCGAGCACGACGGTCTCGGCGGAGCCTGGTCCTTCCACAAGGGCGGCAATGGCGGCTTCACGCAGGTGCTGGCCCGAGCGGCTACGGCGTACGGAGCGGAGATCAGGCTTAATTCGCACGTTGATCACCTCATTACCGATAAGGGCGAGGTGAAGGGCGTTGCCCTCCAGGACGGCACCGAATTTCGGGCGCCGATCGTAGTGAGTTCACTGGATCCCCGGCGCACCTTCCTCGAGATCGCCGATCCGCGCGAGCTACCCGCCGATCTGGTGGAAACTATCCAGCGATTCCGCTTCCAAGGGGTCTCATCAAAGGTGAACTTCGCCTTGGATGGACTGCCGGAGTATCCCGCACTCAGTGGCCGCACCGATCAGTATCTCGGGTTCATCAACATGGCACCGACCGTCGAATACATGGAGCGGGCCTACGACGCAGCGAAGTACGGCTGGTACTCCGAACGCCCATACATGGATGCGTGCATTCAATCCTTAATGGACCCTGACATGGCGCCTCCCGGCAAGCATGTGATGTCGTGCTACGTGATGTACACCCCCTATGAGCTCAAAGACAGCACTTGGCAGGCGGAGCGGGAAAATATGGCCGACCGGGTGCAGGCAACAATTCAAAGTTTCTTCCCCAACTTCAACGATCTGGTGCTGCAGCGCGAAATCGTCACGCCAGACATCATTGAGGCGAAGACGGGCCTTTCAGAGGGTAATATTTACGCTGGTGAGTTCTTCCCCCATCAGATGTATTTCTTCCGGCCGGCACCTGGCTACAGCGACTACCGCACGCCCATCCGGGGCTACTACCAGTGTGGCTCCGGCACCCACCCCGGTGGTTGCGTGATTGGGGCACCAGGTCGCCTAGCCAGCTTTGAAGTGCTACGGGACGGGCGCTAGCCCCACCGCGAGTGCGGGTGCCTCAGCTGAGCACTCGGCTGCGGTCTGGATCATAGAACGGACGTAACTGCAGGCGAGCCGAATACCGCCGGCCGGCGACTACCACCTCGAACCCGTCTTCGGCGAGCCAGTCTGCTGTCACCCCAGCGGAATTCTCGATGGTGGCAAGGGCAACGGATGCGCCAATGGTGTGACCGAATCCGCCAACCTGCAGGTAGCCAACCCACTTGCCATCCTTTAGCACCGGCTCACTGCCGTGCAGCACCGGTTCGGGGGAGTCCAGCAGTAAACACACCAACCGGCTGGTGCGATCGGTGCGCATTGCTTGCAGGGCAGCCTTGCCACGAAATTCGGTTGGTTTATCCCAGGCCACCGCGAAAGCCAAGCCAGCCGTGATCGGGGTATCGAGGTTATCGATATCGATCCCGTAATCGCGGTAGCCCTTTTCGAGGCGCAGACTATGTAGGGCCCCGAGGCCAACTGGTCGCAGCCCGAGATCCCCCCCGGCGGCGGCCAAGGTCTGCCACACCGAAACCGCTTGATCCGACGGTATGTAGAGTTCAAAACCCAGTTCTCCTACATAGGTGACCCGCAAAACAAGAATCCGCGAGTACCCAATCTCAATTTCGCGACCGGTTAGGTACGGAAAGGCCGTATTAGAAAGATCATCTGGACTCACACGCTGAAGTAGCTCACGTGACTTAGGCCCTTGTACCGTAAGTATCACGAATCCGGCGGTGACGTCAGTGACCGTGGCGAACTCGCCTTCGCGGATTTCATCGAGCAACATTCGCTCAACGCGCCGATGCGTGACGTCTGAGACCACCACCATGAACTTGTCTTCACCGAGCCGAGTAACTGTGAGATCGGCTTCAATGCCACCGCGGTCATTGCACCATTGGGTGTACACCACGCGGCCGACTGCACCGACAACATCATTGGCGCTGAGTCGGTCCAAAATATCAGCCGCGTTTGGCCCTTGGACGAGGAATTTAGACATCACTGTCATATCCATAACGCCAACGTTTTCGCGAACAGTTTTGTGTTCAGCAGCGATCCACGGGGTCCAGTGGCCGCGTTCCCAAGTCCAGGGCACTACTGGATTTTCACCGGTTGGCGAAAACCACTCGGGGAACTCCCAACCTGCTGATACTCCGAAGTAGGCTCCGGCTCGCTCCCAGGTTTCATGTAGTGGCGATCTACGGATCCCGCGGGCGGTGTGTTGATGGAAGGTCGGGAAGGAACCATCACCGAACAGCACTCCGAGTTGCTCAACCGTGCGCTCGGTGCGAAAGCGGAGGGAGTTTTCAAAAGGCAGTGCGCGCTCAATGCTGAATGCAGCAATATCAACCGGGCATAAGCCATCAACGATCCAACTCGCCATGGCATTTCCTATTCCACCGCCGAGCAAAATACCTACCGAGTTCAGGCCGGCGGCCACAAATAGCCCATCGACTTCGGGGGCTGGGCCCAGCAAGGGCAATACGTCTGCGGTGAAACTTTCGGGGCCGCAGAAGAGGGTTCGGATACCAGCCTCCGAAAGGCTAGGAATGCGGGCCATGGCTTTCTCCAGATGCGGAGTCATCCGATCCCAGTTGGGGGGGATGGTGCCAAAGGCGAAATCCTCCGGTGCCCCTTTCGGGTACCAGGGTGCGGCCACCGGTTCGAAGAGTCCGACCAGCATGCCGTCGCCCTCTTCGCGGAAATACCCGTAGCACTCCAAATCTTCGATGATTGGCAGGTCTCGATGCACCCCGGCCATCGGCTCGGTGAGCAGGTAGTAATGCTCCGCGGCCTGCAGTGGCACATCGACACCGGCCTTGCGGGCCAGTTGCCTCGTCCACAGCCCAGCGCAAAGGACCACAGTTTCGGCCTCGACATTGCCAGCACTGGTCGTGACACCGGTGATTCGACGCCCGGTACGCGTGAATCCGGTAACCGAAATCCCTTCAACGATCGTGGCCCCGCCCAAACGCGCGCCTTTAGCCATGGAGGTTGCCACGCCAACCGGGTCGGCGCGGCCCTCGTCTACGACATATGAAGCCCCGATTAGGTCATCAACCCGGGCGAGCGGGAAGAGCTCACTTACCTCGCGCGGTGAAATAATTTCGTTAGGGACGCCGTAGCCGACCTGGAAGTCGCGTTCGCGAAGCAGGGTCTCGTATCGGGCCGGGTTGGTCGCAACCGAAAGGTGGCCGACCGGGCGAAATCCGGTCGAGTGGCCCGTCTCCTCCTCAAGCCCTGCATAGAGGTCACGTGAGTAGCGGGCCATCCAAAGTGAGGTGTCATCGTGGTATCCGGCGCTGGTGATCAGGCCGGCAGCATGCCAGGTGGTGCCGGCGGTCAGTTGGTCCTTCTCAATGAGTAGCACATCTTTCACCCCGAGTTTGGTCAGGTGGTATGCGATGGAACAACCAATGACACCGCCACCGACTATTACGACCTGAGCCCGTGCGGGCAGCGTGTTCACCATTTCTCCTTGTCGCTACGAGGTGTTTTAGGTATTACAGATTGCCAGCGAAGGAACTAAGATTGGTTGAGTCACCTTGGCGCTTGGACCAGCTGCGATACAGCAGCCAGCCTACCACTATGACGAGCGTCGAGACCACCAAAATTATTGTCGCCATTGCATTCAGGGCGGGCGTTGGTGCGGCGCGCGCAACCTGATAAATCCGCATGGAAGTGGTCTCGGTACTGGCATCGGAGGATAGGTAGCGGACGATGACGAAGTTATCGAGTACATCGGCGAACACCAAAATGGCGCTCACAAGGATGGCTGGAAAGAGCATGGGAAGTATCACCCTTCGCACCGCCCCTAGTGCCGTCGCTCCCAAGTCACGGGCCGCTTCCTCATAGTGCGCACTGATCGTCAATAGCCGGGCCCGACAAATGACTATGGGATAGGCCAACTGGAAGGTCACCAGACCAATGATCTGTGCGGTGGTGCCCAATCCGAAGGGTGTCGCGAGGTAGGTCACCATGAAGAGCAGGCCGATCGCCAAGGCGATCTCGGGGATTACGAAGGTGATGAGCGCCAGGAAATTAGCCCCGGCCGGTAATCTTCCCCGCCACCGATCCAGCGCCAAAGCGAAGAGCACCCCTAAGGGCACCGTGATAGCGGTGGCGATGACCGCAAGCAGCACGGTGTGCGTCAGGGCATTTCGAATTGACTCGTCATTTATAACCGAGCCGTCGGGATCCCAGGTGTACCAGCGCAGCGAAAACCCTTGCCAGGTACTCCTAGATCGCCCAGCGTTGAACGAGAAGAGCACAACGACCGCGACAGGTACCAGCGACCAAAGCAGGTAAACCGCGGTGATGGCGGCTAGCCCATGTGCGCGCGCACCGGAAGTGCCTCGGGACACGCGCTGTCGACGAGGCTCCTGCGCCTCCTCAAGCAGCGCCTCCGCCGGGGCCGGTGACACCGTCATGAGCGCACCTCAGACTTTACGTTGCTGCGGGTGTACCAAATCATCGGCGCCAGTAAGACCAGGAGAACCAGAATAAGGAGGGCGCCGGCCTGCCCGGACTGGCCTGGAGTACCGATAGACAGGTTGATCAGATTGCCGATCATCGACGTGCTCGGCGACTTCGACAGCATGTCGCTGGTGAAGTAGTCGCCCATCATGGGCAGGGCGATGAGCAAAGTGCCAGCGACAATGCCGGGCACGCTCATCGGGAGGATCACGCGACGGAAGAGTTCAAATCCACTGGCACCCAGATCGCGTCCCGCCTCGATGAGACTTGGACTAATGCGGTCAAGGGCCGCAAATAGCGGCAGGAGCATGTAGGGAACATAGCCGTAGATCAAACCCATGACGACGGTGAAAGGGTTACCGCTGAGCCAATTGACGTTCAGCGGGATTATGCCCCCGAGGGTAATCATGAAATTGACGAGTCCGTCAGGCTGCAGCAGGTTAATCCACGCCAGCATGCGCATCATGTACGAGATCCAAAATGGCGCCACCAGTAGGGCGAGAATCAGTGCACGGTGCTGACCGGCGTACCGGGCGGTGAAGTAGGCCACCGGAAAGGCGATGATCATGCATGCGACGACCGCTACGACGACGTACAGCAGGGTGCGTAGCACCGGTGGGAGGTAGAAGTTGTTCGGACCGACGAGGCGATCCCACACCACCAAAACCTGCTCGAACCGCCACTCCAGCGGGTTCCACGCTGGCACGGGTGACCGGAAGATGGGGTCTACCGTGCCGAACGTAACGCAAAAGACAACGTAGAGCGGTACCAAAAAAAACAGCGCGATCCACACCATGCCGGGGAGGCCAAGGATCGGCCAGATGAAGCGCGAAGTGCGGTCGGGCAATTCAGCCTCCAGATTTGAACTGCTGCCAAATTGCCTGGTATTCGCCCTCGACCGCCACCGGGAGCTCCAACAGCGGGTAGCCCACCTGGAACCATTCCGGCTTGACGATAGCTGCGGCGAGGTTCGCTGGGATATAGCCGTCAGCCACCATGGTCTCAGGTGTCAGGGAGCGCAGCGGCGGCTGATATCCCACCCACCCGAAATTCTTTATTGCTACGTCTTTCTTCAGCATGTAGTTGAGGAAGTGGTGAGCCATGACCGGGTTCTCACCGCCCTTGAGCACGCAAAGGAAGTCGTTGCCGATCAGCCCCTGACCCGTCGGCGGACTCCAGTAGCGCAGCAATGCGGGATCGACACCTTCGGGTAGGTAGTACTGGCCGGTGATCAGGTCGCCGGACCAACACTGCGAGAGCGACATCGTGCCCTCAGGAATATCTGTGTAGCCGGTAATTGTGACGCGCGGCCGACTGAGTGAAAGCATCTCCAGCATCGAATCACGTGTTTGTCCAAGGAGTGCGGGATCACCGGTGTTTACGTCCGTACCACCATTGCGCAGGATGGTCATCCCGATAACCTCCCGGTCATCGTCAAGAACCGCGATCGAGCCGGCGTACTTGGTGTCCCAGAACACGTCATAGGGGTTAGGTCTGGCACCGATGTCCTCGGGGATGAGGTCGTGGCGCCAGCCGATACCGGTGGTGTAAATCGTGTAGGGCACCGTGTATTGCCAGCCCTGGTCGTAGAACGGGTTCTGGAACTCCTCCCACATATCGTTGATGTTCGGGATGTAGTCATGGTTCAGCGGTCGAATTAGATCGCCGTAAACCAGCCTACCCATGTTGTTGTATGTGAGGAATCCAACGTCAAATGGGACGCTGCCTGATCGGATCTTGGTTAACGCCTCGGAAATGTCATTGAAGGTCGACAGCTCGACCTTCACGTTGTAGTCGGCGTACTCCTCTTGGAAGTCCTTTAGCACGCGCTTGTACAAGTAGTCGGGGTAGTTGTATACGCGGAGGGTGGCATTCATCTCCGGCTCGAGCCCAGACGCAATGGGTTCATTGCCAGGGTTGATCGGCCACTTCACCGGATTCTGCGGCGAGGCAATTGGGATTTCGGTCAATGCCGGCGCGGAGGCCGCCGCGGAGGCCGCCGCCGAGGCTGAGCCCCCTGCGGCCGATGCTGCGGGCGCAGGGCTACCGAGGGGCTGTGCGCGTGCGCACGAACTTAAAACCCAGGCGCCAGGCACCCCCAACGCGGAGGCTTGTAGTAGGCGTCGTCGGGAGATCGGGGGGCGGGGACGGTCAGACATTGCCACTCCTAGGGTAGGGCCGGTCGGGTATCGGACTCCTACTCTGACCGGTCAAGCAGATTCCCACAACAGATTTAGGTGAATTGATGCATCATAGAGTCGCGACCGCCAAGATTGGCACCGAAGAATCCTGCGAATAAGGGAGTCCCGTTGACCCATGGCAGCGTAAGCGTGCGAAACCTGGCCAAAACTTATGGCGAGGTGGAGGCCGTGCGGGGTGTTGACCTCGATATTGCCGGTGGGGAGTTTTTCAGTCTCCTCGGCCCATCAGGTTGCGGCAAGACCACCACCTTGCGGATGATCGCGGGCTTCGAGACGCCAACCAGCGGAGAGATCCGCATTGATGGTATCGATGTCGGTCGAACATCAGCGCACGAGCGACCCGTCAACACGGTCTTCCAGAACTATGCCCTCTTCCCGTTCTTGTCGGTCGCAGACAACGTGGCCTTCGGCCTGCGCTATCAGCAGGTGGGCAAGGCCGACGCCAAGCGCAAAGTGGCAGAGGCCCTTGAAATGGTCCGCATGGGTCAATACACCAAGCGGAAGCCGGCGCAGCTATCCGGCGGCCAGCAACAACGGGTGGCGCTGGCACGTGCCTTGGTGCTCGGCCCCAAAGTGCTGTTGCTCGATGAACCACTTGGTGCACTAGACGCCAAACTCCGTAAGACCTTGCAAGTTGAACTAAAGTCACTGCAGGAGTCAGTTGGTATTACCTTCGTTTATGTCACCCATGATCAAGAGGAAGCGCTGGCCATGAGTGATCGCATAGCGGTCATGGCGGCCGGCAAGGTTGAGCAGATCGGTTCACCCAATGATGTATACGAAAATCCAGACACCGCTTATGTGGCCGACTTTCTCGGCAGCGCGAATGTTGTCAACGTAGAGGTTATCGGGGCCGGCTCATCGGGTTGCACCGCATTTCGCCTGGGGTCGGTGAGACTTGAAGCCAGCGGGCCAACCATGGCACCGGGCCCGGGAACTTTGGTGATTAGGCCTGAACGTATTCAATTAGGTCCAACCGATAATGACGCCGTGGC
>JAQCEO010000002.1 GCA_027729805.1 Actinomycetota bacterium | reverse complement strand
AAGATTGCGCGCCACGTCAGCAATTTCCGAATGATCGGCACTTGATAGCGACAATAGGCCGACTTCCTCGTAGCCGGTCTTCTTCAGCCCGTTTTCGACCATAGCGGCAATCCCGGTAATACTGCGTTCGCGCACCGGGCGGGTGATCATCCCGGCTTGGCAAAAGCGGCAACCCCTGGTGCAGCCCCGGAAGATCTCAACGCTCATCCGCTCATGCACGGTTTCAGCCAATGGGACCAAGGGCGCCTTGGGATACGGCCAACTATCTAGGTCCATCAACGTGTGCTTACGTACCCGCCACGGCACCTCGGGCTTGGTCGGCGCTACCCGTTGGATCCGGCCATCTGGCAGATACTCCACCTCGTAGAAAGCCGGGACATAGATAACCCCGGTCCTAGCAAGTTCGAGTAGTAGACCGGTACGACCACCTGGGCGACCAGCAGCCTTCCAATCCTTGGTGAGATCGGTGATCAGTAGCACAGCTTCTTCACCATCACCAAGTACGGCAGCGTCGATGAAATCCGCGATTGGCTCCGGGTTGAATGCTGCGTGGCCGCCCGCAATGACTATCGGGTGTGAGTCGTCACGCTCACACGCTAACAATGGGATGTTTGCGAGTGACAGCGCACTTAGCATGTTCGTGTAGCCAAGTTCGGTCGAAAAAGACACCCCGAAAAGATCGAAATCGCCAACCGCGCGATGACCATCCACCGTGAATTGCGGCACCTTGGCCTCGCGCATCAGCGCTTCAAGATCCGGCCAGATCGCATAGGTGCGCTCGGCGAGGGCGTCAGCACGCTCATTGATAACTTCGTACAGGATCTGCACACCTTGATTTGGGGCGCCGACCTCATAGGCATCGGGATACATGAGCACCCAATGCACTTGCACCTCATCCCAGGCCTTGAAGGTGGCATTTAGTTCACCACCGACATACTGAATCGGCTTAGTAACAAAGGGCAATAGCAGCTCGAGTTGATCGAAGACCGATTCACCGCGTCGAGCAAGATCCGAGGCCGTCATGGGCCCAAGGTTACCCACTGGCACCAAACCCTGCTTTCGCCCGTCACCGGATCCCAAATCACATTGGGATTTTGGGCTTAGGCCGGTGCGGACCGAGCTGAGTGCAGGCGCACATTCTCCAGCAGGCCAATCGCAATCCAGGTCGACATCATGGAGGTGCCACCTGCCGAAACAAGTGGTAGCGGGATGCCGGTGATCGGCATGATGCCCAAAGTCATGCCGATATTCTCGAAAGTCTGGAATGCCAACCACGCAACCACGCCGGTTGCAATGAGTCGACCATAAAGGTCGTTGGCTTTCATTGCGATGCGAATGGCCCGCCACAAAATAACGCATATGAGCAGTATCAGAAGAGTCGATCCAATGAATCCAAGTTCTTCGCCAACCACGGTGAATATGAAGTCACTCTCGTTGACCGGGACGAACTTGCCTTGGGTCTGCGGGCCCTCGAAAAGCCCATAACCGGTCCAACCGCCACCACCGACGGCGATTTGCGCTTGGGTTGAGCTATAGGTGGCTCCCCCGGTTTCACCGGTTGGATTCAAGAATGAAGTCAACCGCGACACCTGATACGACTGCAGGAGGCCCAATTGCACCGCCAACAGCAGGCCGATGATCGCCCCGCCAATCAAGCCGATCATCCAACGCCGACGTGCGCCGGATACGGCGATTACCGACAGCGCCAGCGAGCCCAAGATCAGCACCGTCCCGGTGTCGTTCTGCAACAAGATGATGAGAATTGGCAACACCGCGACACCGACCGACATGAACACATCACGATCATGTGGCTCGATTTCGAAGTCCCTTTTCTCCGCAAGGATCGCAGCCATCATGATGATGACCGCAATCTTGGCGAACTCTGAAGGCTGGAAGGTGAATCCGCCCGGTAGATCAATCCAAGCCCGCGCTCCAGCGATTGAGGTACCTAACCCCGGGACGAAGACAACCAGCAATAGCAACAGCGAAACGATGTAGATGATCGGCGTGTACGCACGCAGCCAGCGGTAGTCAAGCCGCGATGCGACGAATCCTAAGGCTATGGCAATTACCACGTTTATAAGGTGTCGCTTCAGGTATGACTGTGGGTCATTCGCCGATGCCATATCGGCCCGGCTAGCGGACCAGACCAACACCGCCCCAAAAATTGTGACACCAACAGCCGCGACAATTAGCACCCAGTCCATTTCACGCCAATAGGTGCGGCCCCGTGACCGCTGGGCCGATGGCGGCCTAGAGCTGGCGTCGGTTGCCGAAAATGCACTCATCACTGGCCCCCTCCCGGCGCCGAAGCCTGCCCTGACATCTTGCCCTTTGGCGCCACCGGAGTGCCGTCTGGACGCACGGTTGGCAATTTCTTCAGCGGGGCGCCACCGATAAGGACACTGTCGGTGGGATTTACCGTGCTACCGGAAACTCCGAAAATACCCTCGTAGATCTTGCGCACACTCGGGCCCGAAGTCTTTGATCCAGTGCCACCTTGGGTCACCATCATGACCACCGCATACCTTGGTTTATTTGCTGGAGCAAAAGAGGCAAACCAAGAGGTCGCCGCCTTATTGCCGGTGACCTGGGCCGAACCAGTTTTGGAGGCAACTGGGATTTGACCCAACGGGAACCCGGCAAATGGTCTTTTACCTGATCCATTAGTCGTCACACCCTGTAGCGCGGAATTGATGAAATTGATGGCGGTTCGCGAAAGATCAACACGGTCGGTCACTACCGGAGCGATTTCCTTGACCACCTTGCCGTCAGCCCCAATGATCGCCTTGACCAGTTGCGGTTGATACAAAGTGCCACCATTCGCAATCACCGAGTAAGCCATCGCCATCTGCAATGGGGTGACCGCCGTATCACCTTGGCCGATCGCCGCGTTCAAAGCGTCGCCCTCGCGCCACCTGAAACCGTCTGCACAGTTTTCGCGATCGAGTGCGGTGAAATAATCCGCCTGCTCTGGGTTGGTTTTTCGGGTTTCGGGATAGCCAGAAATCGCATTCGCGCACCAAGTGTCGCGCTTGTCCTCCCAGTTAGTAACTTTGAAGTTGCGGCCGGCAACTCTCCCGGATGCTTCATTCGGCAGGTCAATACCAGTTTTTGCATCAAGGCCAAATATCTTTGCCGTTTCCGCAATTGGATCCGGTGAATTTCGATTGGCGTCGTTACCACCTGCATCGGCCCACATTTTGTCAGCAATGCCGTAGAAGACCGTGTTACACGAGACCTCAATTGCTCGCTTCAAAGTGATCGGTCCATATCCGGCGGATTCGAAATTACGAAATGTCTGGGTACCAAGTTTTACCTGATTAGGGCATTGGTACTTCCTGTATAAACTGAACCCCGCGCGCGCAGCGGCTGCGGTGCTGATCACCTTATAGGTTGAACCCGGAGCAAAAAGTCCCTGAATAGCGTTGGATGACAGCGCCTCACTATCTATAAGATCTTGATACTGCTTAGCCGTCACGCCCCCCACCCAAATAGCTGGGTCATAAGTTGGGTAACTGGCCATCGCCAAGATGTGCCCATTTCGCACATCGACGACAACGGCCGCGCCAGAATCACCGGGATAGCCCTGAGCTTGTGCTCGCTGCACCGCAGCAACCAATTGCTGCTCAACAAGATGTTGCAGGTGGGCGTCGATTGTCGAGACTAGATAGTCGCCCGCGATCGCAGGCTTTCCCTCCAAAGTCTTCGTAACACGCCCAGCGGTATCGACTTCTAGGGTTATTACCGCCGGCTTACCACGTATCTCCGCGTCATAGATTGATTCTAGGCCAGAGCGCCCAGCGAAATCGGTGCGCCGTAACCTGTCATACGCCGTCGAATCACCTTGTTCGGTTAGCGCCTCCTCGGTTACCGGCCCCAGATAACCCAAAAGATGCGCGGCATTAACATCAAATGGCGCCGGGTAGGTGCGGATGGCTTCAAGGCCCGCAGTGACACCGGGGAAGGTAACCCGACTTTCCATAATGGACAACGCGGTTTGCGCATCGACATCGCGGGCAATTGGGATCGGCTGGTACGGCGAGCCGTTCCAGCAGACGGGTGGGGGCTTGGCACCTTCTGCGCCGCAGGTCGTCAGTCGATCACGAATGCTGGCCGCCGATGCATCAAGAATTTGGGCAAGTCGTTCAATTACCGCGGCACCGTCATCGGGTTCACGCTGCAAAGTAACGCGATCAACGGTGACCACCAATGAAGTGCGATTGGCAACAAGTGGGCGACCTGCTTGATCCAAAATCAGCCCCCGTACCGCCGGCGTCGCCACCTCGCGCACGGTATTGCTCTGGGCGGCCACCCGATAACCCGCACCGGTCATTACTTGCAGATAGAACAACCGCACCAGCAAGGTGGCCATCAACGAGATGATGAGCACGCTGAGGATGACTAACCGCAAGTTCGAGCGTTCACCCATACGTACCTTCCTCCCTTAAAAACCGTCATGGCTCTGGTCTGACGCTATGACGCTTGCCGCCTAATTCCGGTTCCCAAGTAACTCCTAGACCGCTACTTCGGGAGTGAGTCTTCGGACCAACCAAGCAACGGTTGGCACCACGATAGGTGCCAAAATCAGGCCGTACAGGCTGCTTGTCAGCACCAGTGCCGGCACCTCCTCCCAGATCACCCGGTTACCACCGAAAGCAGCGAGGGTCAGCACATAGGCCAAGGCCGCCGCACCGGTGCTGAGGCCGACCATGCCTGCCAAAATCGGTACCGTGCGATCCCTTGGATCGATCACGGCCCCGGTCAAGAACCCGATCACCAGAAAAATCAAAGCTTGGATACCAATGACACCACCGGCCGGTGGCGTAAAACCCAAGACCAGCCCCGCGGCAAAACCAACCACCGCGCCGGTGACCGGCCCATAAGCCAGAGCAAGTGCAACCACGCAGACCACCACCAAGTCCGGGGTGGCACCTGGCAATCCCAAGCGCGACAGCAAAGTCAGTTGCAACATCACCGCAAGGACGATGATGCTCGCGCAGACAACCGTCTGTCGAATCCACATACTTAGTTGCCTCCAGCATCTGTTGCTACCCCCGCCGAAGGCGTAGGCGCTGGCACCGGCTTCGCCGCCGTTTCCTTCTTCGGCTTAGCGCTCGCAGTTGGCGCCGGGCTGGCACCATCCTCGACCCCGGTGGGCGCCGGTGCATCGACGTTTGCGGAATCCGCCTTCTCCGGTGGAGTCGGCAATACCGAATCACGCGGATCCTCACGAGGTGGCCTAATAACCACGCCCACTACCGTCAACGTAGACACATCGGCGAATGGTCTTATGGTTGCGATACGTGTTAACTGACCCGCGGTGCCACTCACGTCGACCACTTCACCGATCGGAATACCTGGTGCGTAGGGCCGGCCGCTGCGCGAGCCGAAAGTCAAAAGTGCCTGCCCAGATTTAAGTGCAGCGAGTGGATCTAGGGTCTGAAACTCCAATGAATCTTGACGCCCCGTGCCCGACAAAATTCCGATCTCCTCGGTGCCCGCAACACGGGCACCGACCGCCGAAGAGGCATCCACAATTAGCACGACGGTGGCGGTCGTCTTCGTGGTGCTCAGGATTCGACCAATCAGACCCTGACCGTTTATCACGGTCATATCTGCCAATAACCCGTCATCTCGGCCCGCATCTATTGTCACCGTCCAGGTGAAATCCTGGGCTGGTTCAACAGCGATAACTTCAGCCGGCACGATTCGGTATCGACCAACCCCGGCCACCCGCAGTAGTTGATCAAGGGCATCTGCCCGCGCCCGATCTTCAGCAGAGCGGATCAAGGTGTCTTGCAGGCTCGCATTTTGCGATTCCAGCTCGGCAATCCGAGTCCGCTGGTCGCCCCAGGTGCCCCACCAGCTGCCAACCCCCATTATTGGCGAAACGATTACCGACGCTGCAACTTGCACTCCACCCAATGCGCTACTAACTACCGAACGCACACTTGCGAATGGGCCTTTGCCGCCACGTAAATCCAAGATGGTGAAAGTCAGCGCGATGATGACAAGGACCGCGAGAATGATGCGGGTGCGGTGATTCAGCATGTGTGGGCTTTCACGGTTTGGCACCGGTGAGGTGCGTCACCGACTTACCGCCGCGGCTCGGCGATCAGCACCTGTTGCAGTGCATCAAATTCCTCGACGCATTTGCCTGAACCCAGCGCAACGCATTCGAGCGTGCGGTCGGCGATAATTATCGGCATCCCAGTTTCATGGCGCAGCCGCTCATCAAGACCGCGCAGTAAGGCACCACCACCGGTTAGGACAATCCCTCGATCCATGATGTCACCGGAAAGTTCGGGTGGGGTGCGATCCAAGGTGGCCTTGACCGAGGCGATGATTGCATTGACTGGCTCATCCATTGCTCGGCGTATCTCTTCGGCGGTAACCACGATGGTCCGGGGCAGACCACTAACCAAATCTCGGCCGCGAATCTCGGCCTGTGGCTCATCGGGCAGCGGGAAAGCCGACCCGATCGCCATCTTGATCTCCTCGGCGGTACGTTCGCCGAGCATCAATGAATACTCCTTTTTGACGAACTGGATGATCGAGTTATCGAGTTCATCGCCACCGACCCGAATCGACAGACTCGTGACGATGCCGCCGAGTGAGATGACCGCAACCTCTGAGGTGCCGCCGCCGATATCGACCACCATGTTGCCGGTTGGTTCGTGCACCGGAAGATTCGCGCCGATCGCTGCGGCCATTGGTTCTTCGATAATGAAAACTTTTCGCGCTCCGGCGGCGTAGCCTGCGTCCTTCACGGCGCGCTGCTCAACCCCGGTGATACCTGATGGCACGCAAATGATCAAGCGCGGCTTCGCTAGGTACCGGCGCCGATGCACTTTTTGGATGAAGTACCGCAGCATGCGCTCGGTGGTATCAAAGTCGGCGATAACACCGTCCTTCAGTGGACGAATAGCGATGATGTTGCCCGGCGTGCGCCCGATCATGCGCTTGGCTTCGGAGCCCACCGCCAAAATACCCCCGGTGTTGCTGTTGATCGCGACCACCGATGGTTCATTTAGGACGATACCCCGCCCACGCACATAAACTAAGGTGTTAGCGGTTCCGAGGTCGACGGCCATATCGCGCCCGACGAAGGATGATGACGAGGCCACCGGGAAGTGTCCGCCTTCCTGTCGAGTTCATGAATGGCTGGGGAAGTACCGAAACTATCTTACGACGGACCCGGTCTCCGCCCGAAATGTCCGGTTTACCCGGTGGCTAGATCGGTTTGGGCGATCAACTCGGCCTTAGTCGTCTCCAAGGCCCGCAGCCGTGCTTCTAAGCGAGCCGCGGTGGCCGCATCGGCCGGTAAGTCGTAGGCCGCGGTGGTTACTGCGCCTAGGTCGGCCCGGTAATCGTGGCCCAGGCTCTGGAAATCACCGGGTTTTACATTCGTCGCGAACAAGGTGTCGACCAAAGCCTGAAAATAGGTGATACCCGGGCGCCAAGTCATCGAGCCGGGGATATTGCGCCCACGGCGCCCGTCCAGTGGCAGCCAGGGGGGCCGGTTGGCGAGCAACTCGGGTCGAAAGCGCACCACCGGGTCACCATCGTGTTCCAAAAACCAAACCCGGGGCCGCGGTCCCGGCAGCGGTCCGGGGATTTCTTCGGGACGATCAACGGTAATCGACTCCCGCTGACATAAGGCGTGGAACCCATCTGCCACCTGGCCACCGGGGGTGCCGACCCAAAGGGCTGCGGCAATGTTGTAGCGGTCTAAATCAATCGGCCCGGCGGGTACCGCCGCTTCTTGAACCTTGGCGCCCAGGCTTTCGCCATATAGCAATAGCCGTGGGCGCTTGGCGCGGGTTGCCAACTGCGCCGTGATGGAGTCGAGCAGAAGTTTTTGGGTCTGCGCGGCGATCGGCACTTTGTCAAGGGAGAGGAAGGACGGGAGCAACCCGTAGCCAATTGCCACCGATGCGGCATCACCTCTAGTCAAAATCTCCAAGACGTCGATTGGGGTTGAGTTCGCGTATCCGGTGCCCGCTGGCGCCTGAATAAGTAAGTTGCTGCGATCGAAGGCACCGGTGCGTAGAAGTTCAGACATTGCCAAGCCCACGCGCTGCTCCACCGTGGCGGCGGCATCGACGCCGATGAAGACCCGAACCGGTTCGGCGACCGGCGCCAGACCGGTTACCGCCAAGATGGTGTCGGCAGCTGTCACTGACCCGACGAACCGGGCACCCTGACGACCGAGTTCGGCCATCGTTACCGCCGACTGCGCGCTACCCGATACCAGTGGACTAAGTGGTGGTTTGGCATAGGCCGGGTCCAGTTCGCGGCCCTGCGGGGTGAGTTTCTTGGCAACCTGTCCCCGGCCGAGCACCCCGGCCGCCACCACCGCGCCCACCACGCCCAGCCCAACGGCCACCGGCTTAACCGGCCAACGGCCACGGCCAATGACCGCCAAGGCAACGGCGGCACCCAGACCCACCGGCAGTGCCACCGCAGCGCCGGACAGGCCACCGACCACGAATGGGAACGCGGTGCGGACTTTCGCCGGCCACGGCACCAACGTCGGTCCGCGCGATCCAGCGGCGACAACAACACCGGTGCCGACACCAGCCGCCGTACCAAGTACCGCCGGCAGCATGGGACTACAGCCCCGGGAAGAAGAGCTCGATCTCCCGCGCTGCTGACTCCGGTGAATCCGAACCGTGCGTAACATTTAGTTGGGTCTCGGTGGCGAGATCACCGCGGATAGTGCCCGGTGCCGAGTTAGCCGGATTGGTGGCACCCATCATGGCTCGCCACGACATGATCGCGTCCGGGCCTTCGATCACCGCGGCAACCAAAGGCGCGCTGGTAATGAATTTGACGAGGTCGCTAAAGAATGGCTTATCGGCATGTTCGCCGTAGTGCTCCTGAGCGACAGCCGCCGACAAGGTGCGCATTTCTAAAGCAATGATTTTGAAGCCCTTACGCTCAATGCGTCCGAGGACTTCTCCGACCAAGCCGCGGGCCACGCCATCTGGCTTGATCAGGACAAGGGTGCGCTCCGACACTGGCTTAACTCCCTAACTAACTAATCGAGTAGGTACTGACTTGCCCGAACTCTAGTCAGTGCCCTCGCCTGACCCGGAAGCACGTTCCGCCCGCAGTGCATCCACTCGGCGGCCATTTCGAATCGCGAAGAACCAAAGGATCGCAAAGATGGCGCCCACGATGAACATGAGCGGAACAAGGAGACCAAGTGCCAAAACGGCAACCTGCAAAACCCAGCCAACGCCTACCCCCCAGGGTCGGCGCAGCGTGCCAATCGCAAGCACTAACACCAACGCGAGCCCCACCCCCATACCGATGGCGAGCCCAGGATTGGCGACCGAACCATTGGTGGCAGCCACCGGGATGGCCAGCAGCACGATGATCGCCTCGATCGCAAGTATCACTGAACCCAGCACCTTCATCTGATCACTTGTCCATTCAATCACCGGGCCGAGTACATGCGCTTGGCATCACCAATAAGAGCGACTGAGCCGGTTACCAGCACGCCAACGCCACCAAACTCACCGGACTCCTCGGCAAGGGCGAAGGCCCTATCCACCGCAGCCAGCAGTTCCGGTTCGGCCCACACTCGGTCGGCGCCATATATCGAACTCGCAATTTCGGCCAAGGCGCCACCTGGCATCGCCCGTCCAGAAGTTGACTCGGTGACGATGATGCGATCAACAACGGGCTCCAGTGCCATTAAGACGCCGGCCGCGTCCTTGTCATTCATCACACCGACTACCGCGAACAATTGGGTGAAATCAAATGAATCCGCCATGGCAGTTGCCAAGGCTCGGGCACCGTGTGGATTATGCGCCGCATCCAAGATGACAGTTGGGTTACGGGCCACGACTTCAAGCCGGCCCGGTGATGAAACCAATGCAAAGCCTTCACGCACGACGTCAATATCCAACTCTTCATTGCCGCCACCGATGAACGCCTCGACCGCAGCGACGGCGACGGCAGCATTGGCCCCCTGATGCTCGCCAAATAGCGGTAGAAAAATACCTTCGTACTCCGCGCGCAGCCCCTTCAAGGTGAGCATCTGGCCGCCAACGGCTATCTCGCGACTCATCACCCCGAACTCCATGCCCTCCCGCGCTACCGTGGCATTCATCTCCGCGCTGCGCGCCAACAACACCTCAGCCGCCGCAAGTTCTTGTTGGGCTAACACGACGAAGGCATCGGCCTTGATGATGCCGGCCTTCTCGCGCGCAATCATCGCCACTGTTTCGCCAAGGTACTCAACATGGTCGATGTCAATAGGTGTGACCACCGCGACCATGCCATCGGCGACATTGGTTGCATCCCACGTGCCGCCCATGCCAACTTCGACGATCGCCACATCGACCGGCGCATCAGCAAATGCCGCGAACCCCAATGCCATCATCACCTCAAAAAAGGAAAGTGGAACACCACCATCTGCCACCGAGCGCTTATCGACCAACTCAACGAATGGGGCGATGTCATCCCAAGTGCGCAGGAAACGTCCAGCTGAGATTGGCTGCCCGTCGAAGCAGATGCGTTCGCGTGGGTCGAGTAAATGCGGTGAGGTAAATAACCCGGTACGAAGACCCAAGGCTCGAAGCAAGGCTTCGATCATCCGGGCGGTCGAGGTCTTGCCGTTGGTACCCGTTACGTGGATCACCGGGTAGGTGCGCTGGGGATCACCGAGCAGGTCAACCACCGCTACGCTACGAGCCAGTGAGGGTTCGATGCGGTTTTCCGGCCACCGGGCCGCTAACTGCGCCAATAAAGTTGGTAGCCGCGAGGCTGCATCTTGGTCACTCGGCACAGCGATGAGTCTAGGTGCGCACCGTCTCCTGTGGATAACTGTCCGGACTGAGACCGATTAAGTAGGCGGCCGCCCCGGATGCATACCATTGCCAACCATGACCGCCCCAGCATCAAAGCCCAAGTTGCCCGAGCAGCCCGGTATTGAGGGCATCGAGGCCAAGTGGGCCCGGGCCTGGGAGACGCAGGGCACCTATCGCTTCGACCGCACCAAGACCCGCGAAGAGGTCTTCTCCATCGACACCCCGCCACCGACCGTTAGCGGGTCACTACATGTTGGCCACGTCTTCTCCTATACCCATACCGACTGCATCGCTCGCTACCAGCGCATGCGCGGCCTTGAGGTCTTCTACCCGATGGGCTGGGACGACAACGGACTACCGACCGAGCGCCGGGTGCAGAACTACTTCGGGGTGCGCTGTGACCCAAGCCTTGCCTACGATCCAAGTTTCACGCCACCGGCCGAACCTGACGCGAAACATCAAGAACCAATCTCACGCAAGAACTTCGTCGAGCTCTGCGAAAAGTTAACGGTTGAAGATGAGGTCGTCTTCGAAGAACTCTGGCGCCGCATGGGGCTGTCAGTTGACTGGAGCCAGACGTATCAAACAATTGATGCCAATGCCCAGCGGGTGAGCCAACTTGCGTTCTTGCGGAACCTGGGGCGCGGTGAGGCCTACCAATCAGAGGCGCCAACCCTTTGGGATGTCACCTTCCGCACCGCGGTTGCCCAAGCCGAACTTGAAGACCGCGAACGCCCGGGCGCCTACCACCGGATCGGGTTTGGCAAGACTTCTAACCCCGATGAGAAAGTCCTTATCGAGACGACTCGACCAGAGTTGATAGCCGCCTGCGTCGCCCTCGTCGCAAACCCAAATGATGAGCGGTACCAACCACTTTTCGGCACTACCGTCACGACCCCGCTCTTTGGGGTCGAGGTGCCGATAGTCGCGCACCACCTTGCTGATCCCGAAAAAGGTTCTGGTATCGCGATGATTTGCACCTTCGGTGATCTAACCGACGTCATCTGGTGGCGTGAATTGCAATTGCCAACCCGACCAATCATTGGCTGGGACGGGCGCATCCTGCCCGATGTTCCAGACTGGATCACCGGTGAAATCGGAAAGAAAAATTATTTAGCACTCGTCGGCGCCACCACCCACACCGCCAAGGAGCGCACTGTTGAACTTTTGACCGCGAGTGGTGACATGGTTGGTGATCCAAAGCCGATAACCCATGCGGTCAAGTTCTTCGAGAAGGGCGATAAGCCACTTGAGATTGTCACAACCAGGCAGTGGTACATCGCAAATGGTGGGCGAAACCTGGCACTTCGAGACGAACTACTACAGCGCGGGCGAAATATCATTTGGCATCCGGCCCATATGTTGGTGCGCTACGAAAACTGGGTCGAAGGCCTAAATGGTGACTGGCTGATCTCACGTCAACGATTCTTCGGGGTACCACTCCCGGTTTGGTATCCACTAGATGTTGCCGGTAACCCCCGCTACGACACCCCGATCGTCCCGCGCGAAGACCAACTACCGATTGACCCAAGTAGCGATGCACCCGCCGGTTTCACCAATGCCCAGCGCGGAGTACCCGGTGGCTTCATCGGTGACCCCGATGTGATGGACACCTGGGCCACCAGTTCACTCACCCCGCAGATCGCCGGCGGGTGGGAGCGCGATGCCGATCTTTGGGCGCGCGTATTCCCGATGGATGTGCGCCCCCAAGCCCACGAAATCATCCGCACCTGGCTCTTTAGCAGTGTGGTGCGCGCCGACCTGGAAAGTGACTGCGTGCCCTGGGCGCACGCCGCCATCTCCGGCTGGATCTTGGATCCGGACCGCAAGAAGATGAGCAAGTCCAAGGGCAATGTGGTCACGCCAATGGACTTGCTGGACGAATACTCCTCCGATGCGGTGCGCTACTGGGCGGCATCAGGGCGCCCCGGCACCGACACCGCATTTGATATCGGCCAGATGAAGATCGGTCGCCGCCTTGCCATCAAGATTCTCAATGCCAGCAAATTCGTGCTAATGCTCGAAGGTATCGAGGACGAAAATACAATCACCGAGCCGGTTGACAAAGCGCTCCTAGCCCAACTGGCGGCCACGGTGCAAAATGCGACCACGGCATTTGATGACTTCAACTACGCCAAAGCCATGGAAGTCACCGAGGCGTTCTTTTGGAACTTCACCGATGACTATGTCGAGTTGGTAAAAGAGCGCGCATACGGCGCCCAAGGTGCGGCCAAGGCGAACTCAGCCAAAGCCACGTTGGCCATCACCCTTAAAACCTTGCTCGGCTTGTTCGCGCCGTTCATGCCATTTGTCACCGAGGAAGTCTGGAGCTGGTGGCAGGTGGGCTCGGTGCACCGCTCGACCTGGCCTGCCGGTGCCAACCTAAATGCACTCGCCCAAGGCCAAGACCCAAAGTTGCTCGACGACCTGGCCATTGCCATCTCCGGTATCCGCAAAGCTAAGAGCGATGCCAATGCTTCAATGCGGGCCAAGCTCAGTCAGGCCACCATCACCGCACCTAGCGAGATGCTTGACCGCCTGCAACTTGCCGCCGACGACATCCAAGCCGCCGGGTGCGTAACCGAGTTGGTGCTGCAAAGTGGCGAGCAAGTCAGCATAACTGCGGTGCTCGCACCGGACTAGCCGCACGCCGCTGATCACAACCAATCAACGCGGTCGAGATTCGCAGCCTTTTCTGGGCGCTGCTCCATCAGGGCATCCAACATTCGATGTAAAAACTAGGCCAGCAGGTTGTCAGGTCTGACAACCACTAGCCCCGGAACGTTCATGCGAGTGAAGCCAATGTCGCGGGTCAAGAGGCGATCAGCGTGCGTAGCCGCATGTCCCGCAATCAAGTAGTCAGCAATGATCCGACCACTCCTGCTCTTTCTTCCTCGGACTTCACCCGCCGCGGCTGCGTTCGATTGCCCAATATCTACATATTTGATCGTGAGTTTCTGCAAAATGGCTAGGGCTTGTGCGGCCGATCTGCAGCCTGCGGTGAATTCGGCGACTACTTCTGGCGAAATAATCAACGAACCTTCCCGCGCGCAACGCTCAACGGCGGCACGCGAACTAGGGCCGTGAGTGCGATCCGCGCTCACAATGTCAATCAGGATGTTGGAATCAACCGCCGTCGTTGTCATTGATCATCCCAAGCACGAACGGGCCGTAACTCTCGCATGATGTCATCGGTTGTGCGGCCACCTAAGTCAACGACCCCATAGACGCGGTCCCAGTCAATACCGGAATCGGATTGAGGTTTTTTTCGACCTATGAATTCATTGCCCCGCACCTCAAACTCCAACGCATCCCCCGGCTCAATCCCAAGAGCAGCACGCACGTGCTTAGGAATAGTGATCTGCCCTTTACTGGACACGGATCCGGCCACTTCCACATAGTAAAGAATATATTCACAAAAGTAAAGATTTTGGCGATCTCGTTCGCAGTTTGGCCGAATCAAGCTACCCAAGCAAGGCACCGGGCAGTTGCTGTGGTGCCAATGGCCGCACCAATCGCAACTGTGGGAAATCTTGCTCCCCAGTTAGGGTGGTGGCTCAATAACACCAAGATGTTCTCGTGTGAATTACCGAAGCACCTTTAGGTGCCCAGAAGTCGGGCTTAGATCCCTTGGGGACACTTACGCGGACTTCTCACCGCGCACTCGACGCGGCGCCGAACGCGGCACCAGAGTCGGATTCACCTTTTCGCGCACAACTTCACCGGTGATAACCACCTTGGCGATGTCCGAACGGCTGGGTACGTCATACATAACATGCAGCAGGACTTCCTCGAGGATGGCGCGCAGGCCACGGGCACCGGTGCCCCGCAACAAAGCCTGGTCGGCGATCTCGCCCAAGGCCTCGGGCTCGAACTCCAGCTCGACACCGTCAAGACTGAAGAGTCGCTGGTACTGCTTGACCAAAGCGTTCTTCGGCTCGGTGAGCACGGCAACCAAGGCCGGCCGATCAAGCTTGGAGACCGAGGTGAACACCGGCAATCGGCCAATGAACTCTGGGATCATGCCGAACTTCAGGAGATCCTCGGGCATCACATGAGAGAAGATGTCGTCCGGGTTGGTCTCCTCGGCTTCGACGCGCTCACCTTCGACGATGTCGAAAGTGAAGCCAACCCGCTTTTTCCCCAGCCGCTGTTCAATGATGTGGTCTAGCCCCGAGAATGCGCCGCCTACGATGAACAGCACATTTGTGGTGTCGACCTGAATAAACTCTTGGTGCGGGTGCTTGCGCCCGCCTTGGGGTGGAACCGAAGCTGTCGTGCCTTCCAAAATCTTTAGTAGTGCTTGCTGCACCCCTTCACCCGATACATCGCGGGTGATTGACGGGTTTTCACTCTTGCGGGCCACCTTGTCAATTTCGTCGATGTAGATGATGCCGGTCTCGGCCTTCTTGACGTCGTAGTCGGCGGCTTGAATCAGTTTCAGCAAAATGTTCTCGACGTCCTCACCGACGTAGCCCGCTTCGGTCAATGCGGTGGCATCGGCGATTGCGAAGGGGACATTGAGCATGCGGGCCAGCGTCTGGGCCAGCAGCGTCTTGCCGGAGCCGGTTGGGCCAAGCAGTAAAATATTTGACTTGGCAAGTTCAACTTGTTCGTCCTTGGGCTTTTCGCCGGCTTCGGCTTGAACACGCTTGTAGTGGTTGTAGACCGCCACCGACAGCGACTTTTTGGCAATATCCTGGCCGATTACGTACTGATCCAAGAAAGCGTAGATCTCCCGCGGCTTTGGTAGCTCCCCGAATTGCAGATCACTGGCCTCGTTGAGTTCTTCCTCGATGATCTCATTGCACAGATCGATGCACTCATCGCAGATATAAACCCCGGGGCCGGCAATGAGTTTCTTGACCTGCTTTTGGCTTTTACCGCAAAAAGAGCACTTGAGTAGATCGCCGCTCTCGCCAATACGTGCCACGGCGGGGCTCCCTTCCAACTGGCTGATCCGGTGGCAAGCGCTCGCCAAAGAACCCAGCGGGGATCTGGGCTAGGACGACCGTACCCTGTTGAGGCAGTACCCGCACGGTATCGGCGCGCACTTAACTCTCAAGTGGGCCTTGAGGCTTATTAGACCTTGCGGGAGGCGATTACCGCGTCAATAATGCCGTACTCCTTGGCATCGGCGGCCGTCAGAATCTTGTCGCGCTCAATATCTTTCGCGACGTCCTCCGGGGTCCGGCCACTGTGCTTGGCGAGCATGCCTTCCATTTCAACGCGCATGCGTAAAATCTCATTGGCCTGGATCTCGATATCTGAGCCCTGGCCACCACCTTCGGTATAGGGCTGGTGGATCAAAATGCGCGCATGCGGGAGCGCAAAGCGCTTGCCCGGGGTGCCGGCAGCCAATACCACCGCGGCGGCCGAAGCTGCTTGGCCTAGACACACCGTTTGAATTTGCGGCTTGACGAATTGCATCGTGTCGTAGATCGCGGTCATCGCGGTATAGGAGCCGCCGGGTGAGTTGATGTAGATCTGAATATCTCGATCTGGATCCATCGACTCAAGGCAAAGCAGCTGGGCCATGACGTCGTCAGCGGAAGCATCGTCAATCTGCACACCTAAGAAGATGATGCGCTCCTCGAACAACTTCGTGTACGGGTTATGGATGCGCTCACCATTTGCGTGCCGCTCCCGAAACTCAGGAAGGATGTAGCGGCTCTTCGGCTGGAACAGGTGGCTCACCGGACATCTCCCTTGGTTTTGCGGCTCTTGACTGGTGGTGCATCCTCCGCCGAGCTGTAGACGTGATCAATTAGGCCGTAGGCCTTGGCATCTTCGGGGTTGAACCAGCGGTCACGATCAGAGTCGGCTTCGATCTGCTCGAGGGTTTGCCCACTGTGGTCGGCGATGAGTTGGGCCATACGCTTCTTAATGAACAGCATTTGCTCGGCTTGAATCTTGATATCACTCGCCGTCCCACCGATACCGCCGAGGGGCTGGTGCATCATGATGCGCGTGTTCGGGGTCGCGTAACGCTTGCCCGCTGCACCCGCGCACAGCAGGAACTGACCCATCGAGGCCGCCAACCCCATGGCAATCGTGGTGATGTCATTTGGGATCAATTGCATAGTGTCGTAGATGACCATGCCCGCGGTAATCGAGCCGCCGGGAGAGTTTATGTACAAGGTGATGTCTTTGTCGGGATCCTCGGCCGCGAGTACCTGAAGTTGCTTGGCGATGCGATTGGAGTTCTCATCACGCACCTCGCCCTCAAGCCAGATGATGCGCTCACGCAGCAAGCGCTCATCGAGCATGTCACCAAAACCGGTCATGCTGCCGCCGGTACCACGCAGCTCGGGTAGCACCCGGCCGCCCTGGGCGTTCATCTGAATCTGACTCAAAGCCTCTCCTTTATCGCACTCATCAGACCTTAACCTTGCGGGCCGACCAGTTCTTCCCCAACTGGCGTGAGTTCGCCACCAGCCGAACCCTGACCCATATTTCGACCGTTGAAATTATTCTTCTGTATCGACCGGGGCCGGGATCTCGGTAATCTGCGGGCCGTTTAACTCAGCATCAAGGGCCTTTAGATCCACCGGGTTGCCCGAAGCATCGACCACGGTTACCTGCTCCATCACCACAGCCAGTGCCTTGGCGCGGCGAATATCTATGATCGCCATCGGCACCTGCCCGGCTTCAACAAGTGCCTGGGCAAAAGCATCCGGTGCCAACCCGTGGCGGGGGGCCTGTTGCACCAGCCAGGCTGACAACTCACTCTCGCCAACCGATACCTCCTCGACTTCTGCGATCTTGTCGAGAATCAACTGACTCTTTAACCCCGCCCGCGCCTGTGACTCGATCTCGGCCCGGTGCTCGGCACTTGCTTCATGGCCGTCACCGAAATGATCAGCGATCTCCGCCGCGATAACACCCTCGGGCAATGGAATGTCAATTTGTTCCATCAACGCTTCGTGCACATTGTCGCGCGCCTGCGCACCTTGCTCAAATTTCTTCAGGCGTACCAGGCGGTTTCGGACGTCACTGCGCAGATCGGCAACGGTGTCGAATTCCGAGGCCAACTGCGCGAACTCATCATCAAGTGCCGGTAACTCGCGCTCACGGACCGAGGTCACCACCGCGGTCACGGTGAGTGGAACACCTGTCCAGTCGCCATTTTCCGGGGTGAACTCAAAGGTGCGGGTTTCGTCCTTGGCCGCGCCGCGGACCGCATCATCAAAGCCCGGCAGCATGCCATCGGTGCCGAGTTCATATGACAAGGCCGTGCCCGAGAGATCCTCCACCGCATCACCTTGATCGGTGGCGCCGGAAATATCGACGAGCAGCACATCGCCGTCTACGCAAACCCGATCCACATCCTTCAGCGTCGCAAAGCGAGTGCGGAGCGCATCGACCTGGGTCGTCACATCTTCGTCACTTGGTTCGGCGTCAAAAACCTCTATGCGCAGGGTGGAGAAATCCGGCAGCTCAAACTCCGGGCGGACGTCGACCTCTGCGGTGAAGGCCAGATTCTGGCCATCCTCCATCGAGGTGACATCAACTTCTGGGCGGCCAATCGGTTTGACGTTATTCGCGCGGAGGGCTTCTTCATAAGCCTTCGGGACCGCGTCGTTGACGGCCTCCTCGAGTACCGCGCCGCGTCCTACCCGCTGCTCAATAACGCGCGCCGGCACCTTGCCCTTGCGAAAGCCGGGCACGTTGACCTGCTTGGCGATGCGCGAGTAGGCAAGGTCCATACTCGGCTTGAGTTCCTCGAATGGGACTTCAATGGTCAACTTGACCCGGGTCGGCGACAAGGTCTCAATATCACTCTTCACAGCTGCTCATTCCATCGTGGTTGGGCTAAGGGTTGTCGGGGCGGGGAGATTCGAACTCCCGGTCTCCTGCTCCCAAAGCAGGCGCGCTAGCCACTACGCTACGCCCCGCGCTGGCCCGCCGATTCTAGGTGGTACCGACTTGCACCCGAAATCAGGCCGCAGATTTGACCGGTGCCGGAGACTTGCGATTAACGAGCCCCAAGAAATAGGCCATTGTTGGGATCACGTAGGCGAACCAAGCCACCACCATCAGCCAACTGGTGACCGCCCGGAAGTTAAAGATGGCCGCAAGCAGCGACCCGTACCAACTCTCTTTCGGCACCGTGGCACTGACATCAAATGCCACCGATTCCTCACCCGGCAGCACCCCAGCCTCTTGGAGTTCGTGCACCGCATACATCAGTACGCCCGCGGCCACGATGATCAGCGCGATCCCCGTCCAAAGGAATAGTCGGCCCAGGTCAACCTTCAGGACGCCGCGATAGAGCAGGAAGCCCAAGGCCACCGCCACCGCCAAGCCCAAGAGCGCCCCGATAAAGGGGGCGGTCGCGGTCGCACTTGATTGGGCCGCCGCCCAGACGAAAAGCGCGGTCTCTAGGCCCTCCCGGGCCACCGCCACGAACGCGACTACGCCCAAGGCCCAAGAGCTGCTCACCAAAGCCTTGTCGACTTCACCGTGCAGGTGTGATTTCAGTGATCTGGCGTGCACCGCCATCCAAAAGATCATCCACGTTATGAGGCCAACGGCGACCAGGCTCATGGTGCCCGCGAATAGTTGCTCCGCCCGCGGCTCCAAGGCGCTGCCGGTGATAACAAGGAGCACCGTGACGAGGACCGAAAGGCCAATAGCGGCCCCGACGCCGGCCCAGATCCGCGAGAGTTGGGACCGTTGATCAAGCTTGACCAAATAGGCGACCAGGATGGCGACAATCAGCGCGGCCTCAAGGCCCTCGCGCAGACCGATGAGGAAATTGGCAAACATCGAGCTCCTAGGTCAGAAGTGATTAGGTTGACCTTAGTAAGGATCACCATACCTCACCGCTATGTCCACTCGGGGGGCAAATTATTACCCAATTCGTGGGTGCGCCCGTTTTCGTCGTGAAACGGGCAAACTCAGTCGATTTCACGACGAAAACGCGCGCGCCCAACGGCAACCGAGTTGCGCCCACATTCTCGCGACACCGCAGCTTCGGCGTCTGGCTAGACTGCACGAGTTATTCGCGGGTGTAGCTCAATGGTAGAGCCCCAGCCTTCCAAGCTGGCCATGCCGGTTCGATCCCGGTCACCCGCTCGAAGAGCGGGCCGCGCGGATCGGGAGGAGGCCCGCAGGGCCGACGGACCCGGCACGAAAGGGGCCAGCCCAAGGCCAAACCCCTTTTCCGCCTGCGCTCTGTTGCGTCACAGCAGGCTGCCCCCGTTGACGGCAAGCACCGCTCCCGTCATGAAAGACGACTCATCGCTCGCGAGGAACACCACCCCGCTCGCGATATCCGCGGGCAGGCCGAGGCGACCCACGAGCGTCCGCGCAGCCGCACCCGCGCGCGCCTCATCGGAGGCTGCTTGCAGTGCCGGGGTGTCTATGGGTCCTGGACTGATCGCGTTCACGCGAACACCGCGGGGCGAAACCTCCCGGGCAAGCGACTTCGTAAACGCGATGACACCACCTTTGGCAGCCGCGTAGGCGGCGGACGGTCGGATCGATCCGTACTCGCCGGCGGTGGAGGCGAAGTTCACGATCGAGCCGCGACCCTGAGCCAGCATTTGGGGAAGCACACTGTGACAGGTACTTATTGCAGTTAGGAGATTAGCGCGGATCATCAGCTCCCATTGGTCAGCATCACTGTCGACGAAGTCGATGATCTGCCAGAAGCCCGCAACATTGACTAGGACATCGATCGAGCCGAGGAAGGTCTGATGTGCCGCTAGGACATCCACGAACGCGGCCGAGTCCGCGACATCGATTTCCACGGACGCAATCTCAAAGTGTCCCTCGCGCAGCGACTCAGCAACCGCGTCGACGCCAGACCTGGGCAGGTCGGTGAGAAGGAGGCGAGAAGCACCCGCCTTAAGTAGGTGACGCGCGGTCTCTTGACCGATGGCACCCGCGGCTCCGGTCACTACCACCGATAGTCCATGCAGCCGCGTCACGTACGCCGCCCAATATCACTTCTGCGAATCGACACCCCGGGGCGACCGCGGAAGTCATCCCGAAGGGCCGCGCCTAGGCCTGGACCCGCAGGAACGCTGGCCGTACCACCATTGATCGGCAGTCGCGTATCAAGAACATCAAGGTAGTAGCCGTCGACGAACCCGCGGACCACCTCGGTGGTCATGATGTTGGTCTTGGCGGCGCACAAGTGGAGATTCGCGAGGGCGGTGACCGGACCGGTGCAGTCGTGTGGAGCGACGGGAAGATGGAAAGTGTCGGCAAGGTCGCTGATTCGCGATGCCTCTGAAATCCCACCCGTCCACGCCACGTCGAGCATGATGACGTTGGCCGCCTGCGCCTCAAGCACATCACGGTAGCGATATCGAGTGAAGAGTCGCTCGCTGACCGCCTGTGGGACTCGCGTCTCTTGGGCCAGTCGCCTCAGATCGCCCACGCTATCGGGTTGCATGATGTCTTCGACCCACAAGATGTCGTATGGCTCTAGAGCGCGCAGGATTCGCAGCGCACAGTTTAGGTCCCAGCGCGAATGGCCCTCAATGATGATCTCGACGCTGTCTCCGACGGCATCTCGTATCTGTTGCACCACGGAAAGGCCCTTACCGAGATCGGTGCTCGATAAGTAACTGCCCGGCGGGCCCATAGCGGACCAACCTGCGGGACCGGTCGTAGTTTCGAAAGCGATTTGAGGTGCGAACTGATCAAATGGCCACACCTTCATCGCGGTGATCCCCGATGCGAGCAACTCCATCGCGAGGCCACCTGGATCCGTCATTGACCGCTGTTGATCTAGGTACCCGCCAGCATCCGCGCACGTGGCGTAGATCGGCACACCCGCGTGCACCGCGCCCCCAAGCAGCGCATGGATCGGGCGATCTAGTATCCGCCCGGCGATATCCCATAAGGCAATGTCTAGGGCGCTGAACGCGCGCATCTCGGCGCCCGCGTACCCGTAGAAGTTGGCGCAGGCAAAAAGATTTCGCCAGTGCAAGGTCCTGGCCTCGGGATCGGCGCCGAGCAGGAGTGGAGCAGCCATGTCGTGAACAACGGACTCCGTTGCGCCCGCGTTGTAGTAAGTCTCGCCGAGCCCAACCAGTCCCGCCTCGGTCTCCACTTCAACCCACAGACAGTTGGGCTGCTCGCTCCAACGAATTGTTGAGATCGCGGTGATAACGTCAATCATCGGATCTCACTCATCGCGCGCTGCCAGACCTCGTCCGCGGCGCGCACATAATGCACTTTTGTGTAGGCCTCCAGCGTCGGTGCTCCCTTACCCGGGATCGTCCGACAAACTAGGGCATGCGGGCGGTCGCTGGGCTCGCGCGTGCTAACTAATGCAGCCCGAAGCGCACTCAGATCGTTCGCGTCCACATTTTTCGCGCTGAAGCCGAAGGCGGTGAACTTCCCCGCGATCGGTTGTACTGTCATCACCTGCGCAGTATCCCCGTCCGCCTGCATCCCGTTGTCGTCAATAAGCACTACTAGGGATCCGAGCCTGTAGTGACCGGCTGACATCGCCGCCTCCCAAACCTGTCCCTCCTGAAGTTCTCCGTCGCTGATCAGGCAGAAAGTCCGGGCATCCGAACCCTTTAAACGGTCGGCTAACGCAAAGCCAACAGCTTGCGATAGCCCCTGACCGAGTGAACCGCCGGTAACTAGGAATCCCGGGAGTCCGGCCAACGGGCTCTCCTCGATACGCGAACCATCCATCCCGTAGGTGGCCAACTCGTCAGCACTGAATTCACCGAGCTCACCAAGTGCCGCGTATAGCGCGATAGCACTGTGTCCGGTCGACAAGATGAGTCGGTCATGCAGGTCACCGGCCGACGTCCGCCGCATCTCATCGAAGTACAACGCCGCCATTAGGTCTGCGAGCGCCAATCCTTGGCCCACATAGCCTTGCCCGCGTCCGCGGCACATGGCTATGCATCGACGACGGATGGACTGCGCGCGGTCAGCGAGCTCCTTGTCAGAGATCACGGACCAGTCCAAGTCGCCAACACGCGGTCCGCGATCCCAACCGCTGACAAATTGATCTCAGATCTGATGTAGTCAAGTGAACCGGCCGGCGCCCACTGGTCTGGCACACCTATCGGGTTCACGCGAGTTGGTGCGCCGATTCCCGCTATCACCTCGGCAACAGCACTAGCTAGGCCGCCTACCACCGAGTGGTTTTCGACAACATGAACGACCGCGAATCGCGCCGCCAGCGCCGCGATGGCTTCGCGATCAAGGGGCTTCAGGGTTGGCACGTGCAGCAGGCTCGCCGAGATGCCGCGGGCGGCAAGAATTTCACTGGCATCTAGGGCCCAAGCCGTGCCAAGACCCGTCCCTACGATCGCGGCGTCAGGTCCGTCGCGTACCAGACGCGCAGCGCCGATTGCGAAGATGAAGCCCTCGGGATCAAAACGCTCCTCGACCAGACCCCTTAGTCCCCGCAGGTAGACCGTTCCTGGATTCGCCGCTGCGGCATGAAGGGCTGCTCGCAGCTCCGTCGAGTCGGCTGGGTCGATAACCGTCATGCCAGGGATTGCCCGCATCAGCGCAAGATCGTCAGTTGCTTGGTGCGTGGCGCGAAACGGCGTGGTGATGCCTGGTAGAAAGGCGACGATGATGGCCTTGACCGTGCCAGTGCCCAAAGCCATGGCTACCTGATCGTAGGCTCGTCGGGTGGCGAACACCCCGTAAGTGACAGCGATCGGCAAGAGGCCCGAGCGGGCGAGGCCACCTGCGATCCCCATCATATTCTGTTCCGCCATGCCCACCTGGAAGAATCGATCTGGGAAGGCGTCGCGGAACGGAATTAGGTCGGTGTAGTTGCTCAGGTCGGCGCTCAGCACTACAACGTCTGATCGCGATTGACCCAAAGAGACGAGCGCATCAGCGAATGGCATGGTGACAACCCTCGCCTCTTTGCCGGTGGTCACGATGTCCATTTTACTCATCAGCATGCCAGTTGTTGGCAGTTGGCAAAAGGTGCACTGGGGTCCACCTCAGGCAACCCGATTGACGAGTTCATGACCCACGGCCAGCCGCTCGAGTTGCTCACGGACTAGGCGGCGAGCCCGCGGCAGGAACGCAGATGAATTGCCCCCGACATGCGGGCTGATCAGCAACCCGGGCGCCGACCACAGCCGGTGGTCTGAAGGCAGCGGCTCGGGGTCGGTCACATCAAGGGATGCCCGCAGGCGCCCCCGGGTGAGCTCTGCCAGCAGTGCATCTGTCTGCACCACCTGCCCGCGCGCGACGTTAACCAGCAGAGCCCCATCTTTCATGCCGGCCAGGAAGTGCGCATCGACCATACCCGTGGTGGTGGCGGCCAATGGGACCGCGAGGATCACCACATCCACCGTGGGCAAGATCGCGTCTAGTTCCGCCATCCCCCGCACCCCAGCACGTGCGGTCCGGCCCATCATGATCACCTCGACCTCGAAAGGCTCGAGCCGCTGACGGATCGCCTGGCCCACGCCACCAGCACCGATGACCAGAACCACCTTGTCCGCCAATGCGGGCAGTCGGCGATGTCGCCAGACTCCTTGCGGCATATCGCGAGCCGCGTCGTCGAGTCCGCGCAGGTTGGCGATGATCAAGCCGAGGGCCAGTTCCGCGGTGCTCGCATCGTGCACACCCGCCGCATTACATAAAATTACCCCTGCGGGTAGATGCGATAACGCGTTGTCGAATCCGGCGGTCAACATTTGGCAGACGCGAAGTTGTGGCATGCATTCCATCAGTGCGAGGTTCGTCGGCGGCCCCATATAGATCGGCACGAAGAAGGTCGCCTCAGCAAGTGCTCCAGCATCGACCTCGCCGTCCTCGGAATACACCGACACCGGCACAGGTGTGTTTACCGCACCGAGTCCGGCAGGTAGTAGCGCCAGATCACTCATGCCACCGGCTCCCAGTGACCGGACGCCAACGATGCGAGCACAGCCTCGTTCGCGAGCGCAGCCCGCAGCGCGTCCTCGATCGTCGCCCCCACCGGCGCGCCCGCGTCAATCGATTCGAGTAGGCGGGCCAGTTCGATCACCTTGGAGTCGTCATAACCGATCGCCACACCCGCACCGGGCTGGAACCGCTGGTACTCACCAATTCCCGGTTCGCCGAACACCACCTGGGTGGGGCGCCCCTGGTAGGGGCCGCCGACGCTGAGCAGCAGTTCATCCGAGCGACGGAAGTCCCAACTCAACGCACCCTCGGTGCCATGGATGTGGAATCCGTAGTTGCACTGATCCCCGATGGACGAGCGCCCGGCCTCGTAGGTCACGCGAGCACCATTAGCCATGCGCAGCAGCGCACAGATGTAGTCCTCGTTCTCCACCGCGCCGAACTCGAGGTCTGGATCGTTGAGGTCCGCCGTGGCGAAGTGGCTCGCACCGGGCTTGGCGATGGGCCGCTTGCTGATAAAGGTTGCGGTGTCCGCGACCAACTCGTCGATGTCACCGAGCAGCATGCGGATCAGGTCGAAACCGTGCGAACCGAGGTCGGCGAGGATGCCATGACCCCCCTGCGCGATGGTGTATCGCCAAGATAAAGTGCCGACCGGATCGGCCGCGTAGTCCGCGAGCGTGCGCACCGTGGCATGTGTTGGAGTCCCGATGGCACCGGATCTGATCAGGTGCTGGGCGTGCTCGACGGGCGGGAAGTTGCGGTAGTTAAAACCCACAGCCGCCTGCACCCCGGCCTCGCGAACCGCCGTGGCCACCCGAGCGCAATCGGCCGCATTCAGTCCGACCGGCTTCTCGATCCACAGGTGCTTACCGGCGCGTGCCACCGCTTCACCGATTTCAGCGTGCACGGCATTGGGCGCGGTCACGCTCACCACGCTGACCCGCGGATCCTCGATCACCGCGCGCCAGTCCAAAGTGGTCTCGATCGGTCCGTGCTGATCAACGAAGGTCTCAAGGTGGCTCGGCAGGGTGTCCGCAACCGCCACGAGCGTGGTGCGCGCTGGGAGATCCGGGTAGTGGTGGGCCAACCGTGCGGTGGCACGGGCATGTACGTGTCCCATCCACCCGGCACCGATGATCCCGTGGCCGAGGGTGCGCTTTTCACTCATGAACCCATCCCTATCCGCACCGGACCACCCGTCCGGATCGACTCGTGCAGCCTAGTCATGACCTCGGTGTTGATTCTGCTATCCGCGGGCGGATAGGGCGACGGCGCACCCATCAGGACTATCTCCTCGAAGCCACGCACTTCATCGAGGTAGACGTCGCTGGGACCGTAGTCCCACTTAGTGAGTTCGAGTTGGTCAGGATCATCGCCGAATGTGCCCGACCCCGACGACGCGCGCATCGACCACTGTCGAACCGATGTCTGACCACCGATATTGGTTAACCACGGCTGATCGAGCTCGAGCGAACCGCGCTCTCCTACGATGCGCGCACTGCGAGCAATGGGCGTGGTCATGCTCGCGGTGAACTGCACGCTCGCCCCGGAGCGGTAGCCCATCGTCCCGGCGAAGGCGAGATCAACTCCTGACGGGCCAATAAATGCTTGTCCGTAGACCACCTCGGGGTTCTCGCCCAGCACCGCCTGAAAGAACGTGACCGGGTAACAGCCCAAATCCCACAGCGCTCCTCCGCCGATTGCCGGATCGAGGCGGATGTCCTTCGTTGCCGGCAAGGTGAACTCGAAGGCGCTTTGACACAGCAGGATGCGACCAAGTTTGCCGGAGGCAATGATCGATGCGATATCCGCGGTCTGCGGGTGGAACCGCGGCGCGGAAGCCTCCTGCAGCACCCGGCCGGCGCGCTGTGCAGCCTCGGTCATACGGTCGACCTCGGCCACGGTCAACGCCAGCGGCTTCTCACAGAGCACGTGCTTGCCCGCCTCGAGTGCAGCGATCGACCACTGCGCGTGCAGGTGGTTGGGCAAGGAAAGGTAGATCGCATCGATTTCGGCGGAGCCGATGAGTTCCTCGTAACTTCCGAAGGCCATTGGAATCCCACGTGCAGCCGCATAGGACTTCGCACGCTCGGCAGCACGCGAGCCCACCGCCACCAGCGTCGACCGATCGGAGCGGCCCACCGCGTCGATGATGCGATCATTGATCCGGGCGGTGCTCAACAAGCCCCAGCGCAACATAACTCACCATCCCTGACAACATCCCTTTAACCAGCAGGGATTCCTATGCGTGTACCTCTTCGAGTTCGACGTAGTTGCCATCCGGATCGTGCATGAAGCACACGGTCACCGACCCTTCGGTCAGGTGGAAGGTCACCGGCTCGGAGATGAAGGAAACCCCCTTGGCCTTCAGTTCGGCTACCGCCTCGTCGAGGTTGTCCACGGTGAATGCCATGTGGGTGGAACCGATCGATCCCAACGGCTGCACCACGGTCCCTGCTTCCGCCCCCAAGATCTCCATGATGTCGATGAGGATGTCGGGTTGGCCGGGCACCTGGAGGCGGGTCGATGTACCAGAGGCACCCGTGAGTCCGAACACCGTATCGATGGAAGACTTCGGGAGTTGATGCTGCTCTACCTGCACCAGGCCCAACTTCCCGACATAGAAGTCCAAGGACCGCTGGGTGTCGGTGACCGTGACGGCAATGTGATTGAGTACTCGAACCTGCATAAACAGTCTCCTTTCAACTTGGGGAGCCCCTAGGCTAGTCCAGCGATTGTTGACGATCAACAATTTCCAGGAAACTGCCCGTACCCAGGAAGGAGCGCGATGACGGACGTCGAAATCCCGCCCATCGCTGATGCGCACCACCACCTTTGGGACATGCGCGACTACCACATCTGGCTGCACGCCAATCCCCGCGTGATCAACTTTGTCGGGGACTACGAGTCCATCTGCCAGAACTACCTCGCCACCGATTATCTGGCCGATACCGTTGGGCTGCCGGTGGTCGCCTCGGTCCACGTCCAGGCCGAGTTCGACCCGGCCAATCCGGTGGGCGAAACCGCCTGGCTCACCCAGCAGGCCGCCGAGACCGGATTCCCGATGGGAATCGTGGGCTTCGCTGACCTCTCCCACCCCGATGTACAGTCCCTGCTCGAGGCCCACGCGAAGTACGACCGGTTCCGCGGCATCCGCCATATGCTCAACTGGGACACCGTCCCCGGGCGGTCCTTTGTCGAGCACGGGGACTACATGTCCAGCAGCGATTGGCGGCGCGGCTTTGCGCTTCTGGCGCGGATGGGACTGCGCTTCGACATGCAGATCTGGCCCAATCAAATGCAGGAGGCAGCCGCCCTAGTCGCCGCGTACCCCGACGCACGCGTCGCGCTGAACCACACCGGCTTTCCCATCGACCGCGACGAAGAATCGATGACGATGTGGCGGGCGGGGATGCGCGCCCTGGCGGCCAACCCGAATGTCTCGGTGAAAATCTCGGGGTTGGGCATGCTAGATCACGACTGGACCGCAGATTCGATCCGCCCGATCGTCTTGTCGGCGATCGACATCTTCGGTTCCGAGCGGGCCATGTTTGCGAGCAATTTTCCCGTCGACAAGCTCTACACCGATTACCCCACGATCTTCCAGGCTTTCTCGCAGATCACCGCCGACTTCACCCCAGCGGAGCGGGCGCGGCTATTCGCGGGCACCGCGATCGAGTTCTACGACCTCACACCGATCGGCTAGGAGAATTACGGCATGGGGTCCGATCCACCTGCATTGGCCGAGGGCCAGTGGCGTACCTGGCAGGACGCCCAGTGGCCGGAGCTCCCCGACCCATCACACCTGCAGGTATGGGTCTACTCAGGACAGCCCTCCTACGCGCCGGGTGACACCGCGAGCTTCCATGTCAGCAGCAACGCCGACGAAGTCCTTCTGTTCCTCGTGCGTGCAGGGGCAGAGCCGCGCACCATGGCCGAACTCGGCCCGCAGCGCGGGGTCTGGTACGACATGCCACCGGATGCGGTGCGTGCGGGTTGCCGATGGCCGGCGGAGTTCACCTTGGATATTCCCGACGACTGGCCGAGCGGCGGGTACGTCATCGTCGCCGAAGGCAGGAGTGGCGATGCGCGAGTCAGCCAGGACGGGTTCTTCATCCTTCGAGCGCACCCGCAGCGCCGCGCTCCGCTGGCCTTGATCGCATCGACGTACACCTGGAACGCCTACAACGACTGGGGTGGGGCGAACTCCTATACAGCACTCCGCGGGGTCTTCCCCAGCACCTTCGAACCGCGCCTGAGCCTGCAGCGCCCCTGGTCACGCGGTCAGATCCGCTGCCCGGTCGGTGCACCGAGGTTCGGTTCGATCCGCCGACCACCTATCGGGTGGGCGGTGCGCCACGAGTGGACCGAGTGGGCGTATGCGAACGGGTATGCGCACTGGTCCGCTTCTTCTGGATGGGCGCGCTATGACGGTTTGATGGCGGGATGGCTGGAACGCGAGGGCATCGCCTGCGATCTGCTGAGCCAATGGGATCTCGATCGCGACCCGACGATCCTCGACGGTTACGACTGCGTCATCACCTGCGGTCACGACGAGTACTGGTCGGCCACCGGCCGAGACGTACTGGCCCGGTTCTTGAGCGCAGGTGGCAAGCACGCCCGCTTCGGCGGGAACATCATGTGGCAGGTGCGTGCCGATGCGCAGGCGCAGGTGACCGAGTGCTACAAGTTCCGCGCCGACGATGATCCCCAACGCCACGGGCCCGTGGAGATACGCACCGGCGCCTTCGAGGGGCTCGCGATCGATCGTCCTCCAGTCACCGAGTTCGGTGGCAACGCCACGCGTGGCCTGTATGCCGGCTGGGGCGGCAGCATGATCCGGGGTGTCGGCGGATTCATCGTCTACCGACCGCGCCACTGGGCCTTCGACGGACTCGATACCTATTTCGGTGATGTGATCGGTGCGGGGACGAATCTGGTCAGTTACGAGGCCGACGGCGTGGACTACACGATACGAAACGGACTTCCGTACCCAACCGGATCCGACGGCACCCCGAGCAGCTTGGACATCCTCGCGCTCACCCCGACCACATCGGAGGAGGAGGACCACGGCAATCCGGGCTCCCTATTCGATCCGCTGGACAACGATCTCGCCGGAATCGCGATTCTGCGCTACGGATCGGACACCCCCGAACACCGCGACCGGTGCCGCTACGGTGCCGCGATGATCACCTCAATGCCCGTCGGCGCTGGCGAAGTCTTTTGCGCGGGCAGCACCGAGTGGCCAGCGAGCCTGCACGAGGGCGACCGCGAGTGCGCGATCGTGACGCGAAACGTACTTCGGCGATTCACCACTAAGGGCAGCGCGTGAACATCATCCAGCGTGCCATCGGGCCGCGGTGCGTCCTCGGTGAATCACCGCTGTGGGACGACCGCACCGATCACCTGCTCTGGGTCGATATTGATGGCAAGCAGGTGCACCGATGGAGTTGGGACACCGAGCAGGTGATCTCGCTGACCCTCGAAGACCGCCCGGGCAGCATCGCGCTCACCCCCGACCCCAACACCTTGGTGCTGGCCAGCGAGCACCGCATCGGCCTGCTACACCTAGATGGCAGCATCGACTGGAAAATCACCCTGCCAATTCCGCACACATCCGTACGACTCAACGATGGCCGGGTTAGTACCGCCGGTGACTTCTGGGTCGGCTCGATGCACGTGCCCGCCAAGGACCGCCTCTTCATTGGCACGATCTATCGCGTGCACCCGGACTGGACTTGGGAACCCGCCATCATCGATGTCGGTGTCGCGAACGCTCTCGTCTCAACGCCCGCCGGTATGCACTGGGCAGACACCCTTCATGGCACCTGCTGGCTCTTTAACGAGGCCTCGACCGCTCCCACTGTGAGTGGCACGGGCGAGCCGCACGTGACTTTCGCGGCCGTGGGTCTTGTTGGCGGCCCGGATGGTGCCTGCATCGACTCCCAAGACCACGTCTGGGTGGCATGCGTGCACGGCGGTGCATTGGCCTGCTTCGATGCAGCTGGACACCTCGTCGAACGCATTGATCTTCCGGTGCGTCGACCCACCTGCCCGGTCTTCGGCGGCCCGGATCTGCGCACGCTGTTTTTGACAACGATCGGTGGCGGCGGAAACTACCCGGTGTTCGACGACGAACCCGATGCGGGACGGGTACTCATGCTCGACGTGAACCGGCAGGGAACACCCGAGCACATCTTCTCTCCCATCGGCTGACCCAGCCCGTGATCACGCGAGGATCTGCTCCCACACTTCATTAAGACTCAGCTCACCGCGCACTAGGCCGCGCGCCAAACCCAGGACGAAAACCTGCTGCTCAGGTGCCAGGTAGCTAACCCGCGAGACACCCCGCACGCGCGCGGCCAAGATCGCCCCCGTGTGCCGATCCCAACGCTCGACGGCGACTAGGTCACTGTCCCGGCGATACGCGTCCTCGAACGCGCGTCTGGCTCCATCCAAGGACGCAGCCAACTGAGGCCGCGCCACACCCTTGCAGGCTAGGTGGGTGGACAGGTAAGCGACATCGAGGGCGGGATCACCTAAATGGGCGACCTCGGCGTCGAGCATCCACGCCCCGAAAGGAACAGTGGGTGCGCTGACAAGCACGTTCTTCGGTGAGAAGTCACCATGCACCAGACAGGTCCGGGCGGACTCGAGTTCATCGGCCAGTGCGCGCAGTTGCGGCCCAATGTCAGGCACCTCGTTGGCGGTGGCGCGATGGAACGGATCGGTGCGTAACGTGCGCAGGCGATCACCGGTGAGCAGCACCTCGGGTAACACTCCCGTGTCCCGGCTGCCCAGATGCCACGCGGCAAGTGTGGAACCCAGATGCGCACTGATACGCACTAGGCGTTCACCTGTCACCTCCCGTGAGTCCGCTGCGGCGTTGAGCAGCTGCTGCCGCCAGTCCGCCCAACCGAGGGGGGCCGACTCAACTACCAGGACGGGTGCGGTGGGATGACGCCAGACCACCCGCGGGACCGCATCCGCCGTCTTGGTCCCGTACCAGGCCAATGCGGCCGATTCGGCATACCCACGCGAGACATCGGCCTGCCAAAGTTCCGGCGTCCGCAGTGTTGCCAACGGGGCTTTGACGACGAGACCGTGGGGATTGGCGCGCAATAAGGCCGGCGTCACATGCGCCGGATGCACCCGCCAGACCTCGCACGACACCCCGCCCGTCAACGGCGTGAGCACCGCATCGGAGGTCAGGATTCCAGCATCGCGCAGGTCGCACCGAATCGTTTCCGCACTAGGAACCTCAGCACCCATGGCGGTGATTATTCACTCATGCGTGAGACGGGTACGCGAGAAGGCGTAGTGGGATGCACAGGCCCCTCGGATCGAGTCCTCGTCCCCACTAACGATCGAGTCGATCATTGACGCATGCAGGTGCTCGGGGGGACGTTTTCGGATCGACGCATCCGCGGCCTGGACCGGCTGCAGATGCAGACGTGTCTGATCCGTTAGGTTCATCGAGATCGAGAGCAGATGCGAGTTCCCACTCAGCTGAGCCAACAGGACATGGAATTTAAGGTCCGCCGCTAGACCCGATGCGAATCCGCCCTCGTCCCAACACTGCTCGACGCGCTCTTGTCCCGCTCTGAGCCTGCTGAGTTGTTCCTCGTTATGTGCTGCGGCAACAAGAATCGCTGCGGCGACATCGATCACCTCGCGGACCGCGTAGATCTCGAGAAGATCGGTCGGGGTGACGACTCGAACGGTGATTCCGCGCCGGGGGTTGATGACGACTAGCCCCTCGGATTCAAGCAGGAAGGCCGCCTCCCGCACAGAACCAGAACTCACCCCGTACTGGCTAGCGATGCCGGCGACATCGAGTTTGTCCCCCGGCGCGATGTCCTTGGCGAGGATCCTGCTCCGTAGATCCTGGGCAATCAGTTCGCGAAGGGATCGGTGCTCCAGAAAAGAGTCAGTCACCACAAATCCCCAGATTCCGAAGCGCCCCAGCAATTGCTGTATCAGAGAGCAGTACATACTCCTCGAGTACGCGGGAGACGGGGGTGGGGACGTCGAGTCCTGTTATCACCTGCACGGGGACGCGGAGGTCCGCGAAGTGGCGTTCGTGGATGACCTGTGAGATGCGGGGTCCGAGCGCGTGGGAGGCGGTTGCGTCTTCAACGATGGCAACTGCTCCGGTGCGCCGCACCGACTCGCTGACCAGTTCCCAGTCGATGCCGAGGGGATCGATGGTGCGTAGGTCGATCACCTCCGCCTCGATTCCCTCCAGTGCAAGGTCCTGCGCGATCGCATTGACTCGGTGCACCGGGTGCGACCAGGTGAGTACAGTCAGGTCGCGTCCCGGGCGCACGATACGTCCCTTGCCCAGCGGAATCTGGGCATCTAGATCTGGGATCGGCCCTTCCATGGTCCAAAGTCGGTAGTGCTCGATTATCAAGACCGGGTCGGTGCCGGTGATCGCGGAGTTGAACAGTCCTATGTAGTCCGCCGGGGTCGAGGGGGCGATGATCCGCCACCCTGGGAAGAGCGCGAACAACGCGGCGGGGTCGCAGCTATGTTGCGGGCCAAAGCCCCGGCCCTGCGCCGTGCGGGTACGCACGAGGAGAGGTACGTCCACGTCGCCACCGAACATGTGCCGGACCTTCGGCACGTGGTTGAACAATTGATCGGCGGCCTCAAGGGCGAAATCGGGGAACATCAACTCCACAACCGGTCGCATCCCCATCAGCGCCGACCCAAGGGCCAGCCCACTAAAACCGTTCTCCGAGATCGGGGAACTAAACACGCGCTCGGGGAAGTTTCGGCACACATGCCGGGTGGTCCCATACGCGCCACCGCGCAGGTGACCAACCTCCTCACCGATCACGAACACCTCCGGGTCCCGCTGCATGGCCCGCTCCAGCACCATCGAGATGGCCTGCTGATAGGTCACGCTCTCCCCGGCCGCCACCGGCTCTAAGACCTGAGCCGGCGCGCTGCCCATTGCCCGCACCCCGCGGACAGCGTCGCTGGGATCGGGCCAGGCATCCTCGCGGATGCGGGGCCCCTCAGCACCAACTTCGACGACGGTCTCAATCGCTACCGCAAGATCAGACTCGATTCGGGCACGGATGGTCGCCAACCCCGCAGCATCAACGAGTCCAGCAGCAATAAGAGTCGCCGGGAAATGATCGATCGGATCACGCCCGAGCCACTGGCTCTCCTCCTCCTTGGTGCGGTAGCGGTAGTCGCTCCCGGGTAGGCGCCCAGATTGGTGCAGATAGCGGTACGTCTTCGCCTCAATCAGCACCGGCCCGTGACCGGCAGCCGCGTGCGCCCGCGCCTGCACCACCCCCGCGCGCACCGCGAGCGGGTCCATGCCGTCCACGATGATGCCCGGCATGTCGTGGCCCGCGGCTCGGATTGCGATATCCGGGAACCCGACGGTCTCGGCCACCGTGGTGGCCACCGAGTAAAGGTTATTCTCCACCAGGAAGATCATCGGCAAAGACATCACCCGCGACATCGCCATGGCCTCATGCAACGCACCGATTGATGCGGCACCATCCCCAAAGAAAGCGAGGGCCACTCCCCCCGAGCCGCGTTGGGCGAACGCGAAAGCCGCCCCCGTGGCCATCGGGATGCCGCCGCCGACGATCGCACTCGTGCCCAGTACCCCGGCGTCGATACACCCGAGGTGCATAGAACCACCACGACCGCCGGCAAACCCCTGCCGGAGTCCGAGAATCTCAGCCAGCGTCTTAAGGATCGCTTCACACACCAGCGACGGCGTGGGAACTGAACTCGCGGGGGCGAAACCCCCGGCATCATGCGCGGCACTAGCAACCACACGCGCCAACACATGATGGTGGGCCCGGTGCGTGGAGGCAATCTGATCCTGGCGCTGCAGCGCGGCGATCGCCCCCACCGCCACCGCCTCCTGACCGATACTCGAATGCAACGGGCCATGCACCAAGGTCTCGTTGTCCACCAGCCACTGCTCAAAAGCCCGAATCAACAACAACTGGTACAGCATCAAGGCCGCAGCGTTGGGAGTCAGGCCGTCAAGTGAGGCAGTGGCCGCACTCAGGTTCGGATAGGACCGCCACGGCAGGTTTTGGTAGGCAAATAATGATGCCGCTTCGATGCTCATGTGACCGCTTCGGGAACCATGGCTGGTGCGACCGTGTTGATCCAAAGGAACGGACCGTTGACGTTGATCTCCTGCCCCCGGCGCCAGTTGTCATAGCCCTCGTCGAGCCCGCGGGCACCGCCCGTTGTGACGGCGGTACCTCCTCGAGGATTTAACATTCACATTCCCATTGGTCAAGGGGCAGCGCTTTCAGTGATGGACTGATCCTGCACCGTAATACTTTAATAATAGATTGTCAACAGAGATCCAGACCAGTCTGCGTCGCGGCCGCCCCGCGCCACCATGACCCGTGGAGCCGAGATGACCGCTGCCAACGCCGCACGGGTCCAGACAAGGGATCCCCGAGTAACTCGACCAACGCCAGATAGGAGACTACTGCTTGCTACCAAGCCCCGAGTCCAGCATCGGAAAGCCGCGCGCGCGACCATGAGTAGTGATCGCGAACAGCCTGACGCGCCGATTCGACATCGCGCTGCACGATCGCTCGCACGATGTCTGTGTGGAAGTGGTCTGCGGGTCGCCGGCGCAGCGCGACCTGTGATTCCTCGACCGGCATGAGGTGGAGCAGCGTCTGGTTGGCCATCATCTTAGCCATTTGCGCAAGGCGCAGATTGCCCGATATCACCGAGATTAGGCAGTGCAATTGCACATCGACACGGACGGCTGCGTCGTGGTCGCCGCGCTTCCAGCACGCAGCCAACTCCTGCAGCGCATTGGACAGGGCGGTGTCCGCCGCGGCATCACCGGAGGCGATCAGCAACTCGACCGCCTGCACCTCAATCGCCTCGCGCACCTGGTAAATCTCAATAAGATCCTCTGCGGACAACTCGGAGACAAACACCCCACGCCGCGCACGCGAGGTGACCACACCCTCGGACTCAAGCACGATGAGTGCCTCGCGCAATGGGATCAGACTGACCTCGTAGTCGCGCGCCATCCGGGGCAGATCGAGGCGCTCGCCCCGCGACAGGTCGGAGGACATGATGCGCTCGCGCAGGGAATCGGTCAGTTGATCGCGCAAGGAACGCTGTTTGCTATTCAATCGTATCTCGGCATCGGGACTCATACGCGTACCTCCTTCTTCCGACCACTTTGTATAGATGCCCGCAGGGCATCGAGCGTGGCCATGCTACCCACGGCGAAGGCACCGGATGCCGGCACTTGGCCGCGGGTCCGTGCCGCCGCGAGTACGGCTTCCAACTGGGCCACGAACTGGTTGCACGGCGGGAACTCGAGGACCTCGTGGTCGAAGTCGTTGCCGTGGATATCGATCCGAGCAGCCAGCGGTGGTGTGGCGACGAACTCCGCATCACGGCTGCTGCGGGAATCAAACGGGCTCGTGTAGCGCATCCACCCTTGCGTCCCAATCACCGTCACTGCCTGGTGGTAAGCTTGGGCGTAACTTGACTGCAGCAACGCCACCCGACCCTCAGTGAACTCCAAAATTATCGCCGCACTCAATTCCGCGCCATCCGCACTCGAATCCGGTGCGATCGCCAGTGCGGCGACCGGGTCACCACCCATCGCGGCGCGGGCGAAATGGATCAGGTAACCGGCGGTGTCATAGAGCGACCCCCCACCCCGAGCGGGGTCGAAGCGCCAGTTGCCCTCCCCCATGCGGCCGGCGAGCGGGGCGGAGAAGGCCCCGTGCACCGAGCGCACCGCACCGATCCGCCCCGCAGCCAGCGCATCGAATGCGGCACGGTGCTGGGGGTCATACCGCCACTTGAACCCCTCGACCAGCAGCGTTCCCGTAGCCTGCGCGCGGGCGACCATCGCGGCGGCCTCGGCGGCATCCATGGCCATCGGTTTTTCCACCAACAGGGCCCGCACCCGCCCGGTGTCCATGGCCTGGAGCGCTAGCGGAGCGTGGTGGGGACCCCAAGTAGAGATGACGAGGACATCAAGTTCGTGCGCGCCCAGCATCGCATCAAGGGACTCATACCGGTGCGGACAGCCGAACTCGTCACCGAATCGCGCCAGCGCATCCGCGGAGATATCGCAAATCGCCACGAGTTCGGCACCCGGGATCACTTGGCACGCAGCGGCGTGATCGTGGGCGTTCTCCCCCGTCCCCACGATTCCGATCGATGAAAGCGTCATAAGGTCTAGTATCGGCTCCACTCGTGAATCTGCGACTTGTGCTCATGCTGCGTGCCGGTGCCGATCTCGTTGAGTTCGATCAGGTTGCCGTCCGGGTCGTAGAAGAACAGCACATGCCACTCGCCCTCACCGTCGAACCGCACGGGTGGTGAAACCACTTCCACGCCGGCCTCGACCAGCATCTCGTACGTGGCCGGCACGCTCTCCACGCCGAAGCAGATGTGCGAGCTTGGCACCTGGTTGATTGGGTATCTACCCACCGGGCTCTCTGGTGTGATCCACTCGATGAGATCGACGGTGAGCCCTTGGCCCTCGATGCGGGCATGGCCATTGACGCCACCAGCAGGCCGGAGTCGGTACTCGCGTATTTGCACAACAGGAAATGCCGTCATGGTCGAGACCGGGCCGCCGTTCGGACGGTCGTCGTGTTCCTCCGACGCGACGAAGTCCAAACCGAGCAGATCGTGGTAGAAGCGCAAAGAGCGCTCCAGATCCGACACCATGACCGCGACGTGGTCTAGGGTAATTACTTTGGCTCCCGCCATAACTTCCTCCTTGGTTGTTGTTAATTGCTCCGCAAGTGGATTCCCCGGAATCGTGGATTGCTCATGCCACACGCACCGGGATCGAATCGAATCCGCGGATGATGTGCGACGGATAACGCCGCGGCTCATCGGTGGCGATGATGCGTGGATACCGCGCAAATAACTCACCGAGTCCGATCCGGGTCTCGAGCTTCGCCAACGGCATCCCGAGGCAGAAGTGGATTCCCTCACCGAAGGACAGGTTACGCGAACCATCCCGATCCAGATTGATGACATCGGGGTGCGTGAAGACCTCGGGGTCTCGGTTCGCCGAGGCATAGAGCATCAGCACGCGCGCGCCGGCCGGGATGCGAACACCGCGCACCTCGGCATCCGCGGTCGCCACCCGGCACAGCCACTGCACGGGTGAGTCGTAGCGCAGGAACTCATCGATCGCCGGCGGGCGCAGGTCCCCCGCGTCATCGAGCAACGCCTGCGGATCCACCTGCCCCGAGGCCACGGCGGACACGATATTGCCCATCAGGCTCGACGTGGTCTCCATACCCGCCGCAATCAACAGCAGCGTGGCCCCCTGGACTTCGTCTCGATTCATCGTGCCGTCCTGGATCGCGTGGGCCATGTCGGAGAGCACATCATCGCTCCAGACACCCGACAACCGCGTGTCCACCTCGCGCAGGAACAACTCCACCAATTGCGCACGGAGTCGTTGCGCAGCAGCTGAGGGTCCGACTTCATCCGGAGGGCGGGTCATCATGTCGATCGATGCTTCGACCGCCCAAGGCATATCAGCTTCGGGAAGACCCAGCAGCCGGCAGATCGTGAGCACCGGCAAACGGTTGGTCAGCACGCTCGCGAGATCGACCTCGGAAGCGCCCTCGATGCCATCAAGGAGTTCGACCGTGGTGGCGCGCACCATCGACTCGTAGGTCTTGATCGCCTTGGTGCTGAACCGCGTAGTGAACACCTTGCGTAATACATCGTGACGGGGTGGATCCATCTCGAGACAGTTGCCCGCACCGAAGAACCCGACGTAATCGGCGAGTTCCACACCACCCGTACTGGTGAACGTGTTCCAGTCCCGCAGTGCGGCGCGGACGTCCTCGTACCGGGACAACACCCACACGTCGCGGGCCGCGCAGTAGTAGACGGGCGCATGCTCACGCAACCACGAATACGTGGGATACGGGTCGAGGTGTGACTGCTCGGAAAGCGGGTCGTAGGCCCGGTCCGCTGTCATGGCACGCGAAGTTGGTGCGTTCATTGCGTCTCCAGTGCGTTCACTATCCTGCCGGTCACAACTTCTGGTTCCAACCTATAGAACTCCAAGAGGTCATCATTCTTCCCCGAGTCGATGTAGGTGTCCTCCGTACCGATCCGAAGGAGAGGGGGTCGATCCCCCTCGAAGAGGACTTCAGCGACTGCGGACCCGAGGCCACCCAGAATCGAATGGTCCTCGTACGTGACTACGAGCCGCTTGCCACGAGTGGCAGTGGCAACCGTCTGGATATCCAGCGGCTTCAGGGTGGGCACATGTACCAAGGCTGTTGAATACCCGAGATCAGACAGGAGGGTAGCGACCTGCGCAGCTCGCGGTGTCATCGTCCCGCTCGACAGCAAGCAGATGTCGGCCCCTTCCCGGAGCATGTACGCCCTGCCGATCGCGAACTCGTGGTCAGACGTGAAAATGGTTGGAGTCGCATCCCGGGTAGCCCGGAGGTAGGTAGGACCGGGGTAGGCGAGGCAGGCTCGCAACGCCTTGCGCATCTCGACGCCATCCGCTGGTGCGACACAGGCGAGGCCAGGGAGGGAGCGCAGGATCGATAGATCCTCCATGGTCACGTGGGTCTTGCCGAGTCGCCCCGCCAGGAGGCCCGAGTGGCCGCCGAGCAGCACAACCGGCAGACCAGTTTGGGCGACGGAAACCCTGATCTGGTCCAGGCAGCGGCATGCCACGAAGGCAGCGAAGGAGGTCAGCACAGGGCGGAAGCCGCAGGCGGCCAGCCCAGCTGCAACACCTACGGCGTTCTGCTCGGCGATACCGACTTGAATGTACCGAGCCGGAAATGTCGACCGGAACTGGACCAGGCCGATTGCATTGCCGAGGTCAGCGTCGACCACGACGATCGAAGGGTCGGCCTTCGCGCAGTCAAGCAATTCCGCCCCGAAGGCATCACGTGTTGCTTCAGCCTGCACGGTGCCGTTCACGGCGCCAGCTCCGCGCAGATCGCCGCATAGTCATCTTCGGTGATGATCCGGGAATGCCAGGCGTTGTCGTTCTCCATGAATGAGATTCCCTTTCCCTTCGTCGTCGTGGCCAGAATCACACACGGCTGACCCGTGACCTTCCGCGCAGCGTCGAAGGCATTGACTAGCGCCCCGATGTCGTGACCATCAACGACGGCGGTATGCCATCCGAAGGCACGCCACTTCTCAACCGCCGTGGGGAGTGTGTCCTCCCGGGAAGGCTGATCGCTGAGATCCCACCCGACCTGCTGGAGACCGTTCCAGTCCACGACGGCAACCAGGTTGTCGAGTGCGAACCGCTGGGCGAACATCGCGGCTTCCCACACCTGACCCTCCTGGCACTCACCGTCACCAAGCAGGACGTACACGCGAAAGGGCTGGGACGCCAACTTGGCGGCTAGCGCCATTCCCGCGCCCGCCGATAAGCCTTGACCCAGCGAGCCCGTGGACATATCCACACCTGGCGTCTTGTGCATGTCCGGATGCGCCTGGAGTCGGCTACCGACCTCGTCGAAAGTCCACAACTCCTCCTCCGGGATGAACCCGCACGAGGCAAGAACCGAGTAGAGGGCAGGGCTGGAGTGCCCCTTGGACAAGATGAAGCGATCGCGATCTGGCCACTCGGGATCGCTCACCGAGATTCGCATTTCGTGGTGATAGAGCACGGTGAGGATGTCGACGGCCGATAGTGGGCCCCCAATATGCCCAGCACCAGCGCCATACACAGTATCCACGACAAGTCGCCGGACCCTTCGACTCACGGCCTCAAACTCAGAAAAACTCACAAAGTCAACACCGCCCAATTCCCGACATTCTCTATATTGTTGACAAAATACGGTCATCTGGAATTTAGGCGCCCTTCTGGCATTTGTCAAGCACGCGAGGAGATTCAGTAATGTTACCGGCTAGCTGTTGCCGGCACTTTGACTCAAGGGCCTCGGCACCCGCCTCGTGTTAAAGGCCATCGAAAATTGTTTATCGCCAGCGATTTCCCCGACCTCTACCGCTACTTCGGGACAGGCGACTTCCTCGGCATCCCCGTCCCCGTACTCCTCTCCATCCTCATCTTCCTCGCCTGCGGGCTCGTCTTACGGCAAACCCGGTTCGGCCGATACGTCATCGCCATCGGCACCAACGAAGATGTCGCACGCCGCGCCGGAATCAACGTCCGACGCGTCAAACTCATCCTCTACTCCGCCTCCGGCGCAGTCGCAGCCCTCAGCGGTGTCATCCTCGCCGCTAAACTCAACGCCGCAACCACCAACGCGGGCTACGGCTCAGAACTCGACGTCATCGCCGCCGTCATCATCGGCGGCACCAGCCTCTTCGGAGGACGCGGAACCATCATCGGCACGGCTCTAGGCGTCATATTCCTCGCCCTACTCCGCAACGGACTCAACCTCATGGGCGTCTCGCCCTTCCTCCAAATCTTCACAGTCGGACTCCTCCTCTTCATCAGCGCCATGGCCGACGTCATCTACTCGCGAATGCAGAAGTAGAACCACCCACTGGTCACACTCCCCCACAATCACATGCCGACTCCTCGCATAGCCTGGCGCATCGCAGCGGCGATCACGGTTGTCGTCCTCTGAGGTTCCCTGGTAAAAGTAGACACGGGGTTATTTGGCTTTCGCCGCTTTGGTGGTTAACGATATCTCAAAATTGATTGGGCTGGTCTGCCCAATCTTGGGATAGTGTCGGTGGTTGTTGTATCTGTTCATGAACCCTTCTATCCCAGCTTTCAACTCTGAAGTTCGCCAGTAGGCAAATTGGTCCGGTTACCTGCGGGTGCAGGCCGCTGTGCTGATTGAAACTGGGTTCTAATTGCCAACCATCGACTCGTTGTCGCCATCATGTCTGAGATTGACATGCAAGGACTTCCCCAGCGTCGTTCCGAGCGGGGCAACCCGAATTCAAGTGCGAAACCATCAACACAACCCAGCAACAACTAACGTGAGCCCGGACCAAGACGGGGGTCACATCACTACTTAAGCAAGGTACCGGCATCCACCGGCAACATAATGCCCGTTATATACCTTGCCTGATCAGATGCCAAGAAGACAACTGCATTGCTAATGTCAACCGGCTCCACCCAAGGCAGCGGCAGGCTGTTCTGCTGCCAAAACAGCGGCTCGACATCTGCCATTGTGGGATTTGGGTGGTCGGGACGAAAGAGGCGATACAGGCCGTCATTGTCGATCATGTCGGTCAGCACACTGGTGGGATGCACGGTGTTGACACGAATGCGGTGGGGGGCAAGTTCACGTGCCATCGTGCGCATGAGCCCGATGACGCCGTGCTTGCTCGCCACATAGTGGGCCTGATTCTCCCAGGCTTTCACTCCGGCGACCGAGGAGATGATGACTATAGAACCACCCTCCCCGCCCGCCTTCATCGCCGGAATTGCTGCCTTACAGGTATGCCAAACACCCTTGAGATTGACGTCGATGACCTCGTCCCACATCTCCCCCGTGATGTCCTCCACCGGAGCAAAACTGATGATGCCAGCGTTCGCCACAACGATGTCAATGCGGCCGAGCAATGCAAGCCCCTCAGCAATCGCCGCGTTTAGCGCTAGGGAGTCGCGAACATCTACCTCCACGGCAAGAATTCGGCGACCCAAAGCGCGCACCCGCTCCGCTGTTTCCTGCAGGTCGCCCGCCGTAGCCAGTGGATAGGGGACGGTGGATATGGGCCGGCAGATGTCGATCGCGATGACATCCGCGCCCTCCTCGGCCAGACGCACCGCGTGGCTGCGACCCTGCCCGCGAGCGGCCCCGGTGACGACGGCCACCTTGCCTTCGAGGCTCACGGGTACAGCACCGCTTCTAGACCCTGCCCTCTGGTACACGCGAACAGGACGAGTGGGTCTTTGGGTGCATAGGCCAGCCGCTCGGTGTATGCAGCGTTGGCTGGTGCGCTCACGCGAGCCTCCGTTTCGATCTGCTGGACGGCGATCAGGGAGAGTCATTCCCCCGAGCTGAGCCGTGGGACAATGTGCCATCCAATGCACCAATTGTCAATCACCTGGCGAAGAGACAGCTAGGACCTGACCCCTTCCTGCGGGCCCAAATCCAAAGCGGAGAACTCGCAACTGGAGTACTCCTTCCCCTTCATCTCACACTTGCGCTCGAGTCGGGATTCGGCCGCTAAGCCGTCCGGTCAGCCCCGGCAATGCTCGGGGCGGAGGGCTGCATCACCAAAGGACGCACCTCCTCTTTTCACGCTGTGAAACCACCGGAGGCGTCTACTATCGATCCGTTCAGTACAGCTCCTTCCTTTGAACAGCAAAAGGCGATCGTCGCAGCGATTTCCTCGGGCCGCAGGAGACGTCGTAACAGTTGCGAGGAGCTGAACTCGTTAATTTGGTCGAGGCCGTATAGGCCTGCTGTGGCTCGCAACATGTCGGTGTCGGTTGAGCCGGGAGAGACCGCGACCGCAGTGACACCGGTGCCGATGAGGTCGGCGGCAAGGCCCCGCACTAGGCCGACCACAGCGTGCTTGGCAACGGTATATCCGGCTAGATGGAAGAGGCCGCGAGTTCCGGCGGCAGATGCCACGGCGACGAAACGGCAGCCCTGTGGGTCCGGGCCGGTGAGCATAAGCGGTACTGCCGCTGATGCGGTGTTCCAGACTCCGACGACGTCGACGTCAAGTAGCGTGCGCAAGTGCGACTCGGGTGTCTCCCAGACCGGATAACCACCAACGATGACTGCGGCGGCGGCGACCGCGGCGTCGAGCCTGCCGAACTCGTCGACGGCGAATTTACCTGCGGCGGCAAGTGCTCTGGCATCACGGACATCGACAATCCGCGCATGTACGAGGCCGGGGTACTCGGACTCAAGGCTGAGCAGTTGATCCGGCGTGGCGAGAGCGTAGTCGACCCCCTCGCCACGTTCGGTTCCCGACCCGGCGCAGGAGTCCACGGCCACGACACGGAACCCCTGCTGAACGAGGATGTCGACGGTGGCGCGACCGATGCCGTTGGCTGCGCCGGTAACTAGGGCGACTCGTGGAGGATCGGTTTCGGTTGTCATCACGAGGCAAGTTCGCTTGAGACGAGTCGTCCTTGGTCGTCGACGGCTGCGTAGGTGATGAGTGCTGCGCCGCTGGCGACGAGTTGGTCCACCAGCTGTTGGCCAATGTCAGCGGCCGCGGTGGTGGGGTCTCCCAATACTCCGGACGGCGATGCCGCTTTGACTCCAGACGACATCAGCAACGGGAGAATCTCCTTGAGAGAGGCGAGTTGCCCGGGCTCAGCCTTGTCCATGCGGACCCGCTCCGGTGCGAGGTGGAGCATGACTGAGGTTTCGATCGATCCGGCGTGGGCATCGCCGGCCGACTCCAAGATGCATGCCAGCCACGCAACGTCATGCTGCTCTTGGCGCATCTCCTCGATCGCCGAGGCGAGAGACTTGACGTTGCCACCGTGGCCGTTGACGAACACGATGCGCCCCGCCCAGGTGGAGAGCGAGCGCACGAGCTCGACGATCTGCATCCGCAGTGCGTCATGGCCGATGGAGATGGTGCCGGGAAACTCTTGGTGCTCGCCACTCGCGCCGTAAGCGATGGCGGGCGCGAGGATGACATCCACTCCTTCACCGTTCATGGCCTTAGCTATGCTCTCCGCGACTGCGGTGGCAATGAGCGTGTCTGTCTCGAACGGCAAGTGCGGGCCGTGCTGCTCGGTCGAGCCCATGGGAACGAGTACGAGTGACTTCGGTGGGACATCGTCCCACGTCATGGTGGCCAGCCGATGCACCTTGGTCATTGTTTGCTCCCGTCGGCACCGAGCGTTCGCGTGAATCCCGCAGGGACGAAGACGTCCGCGGGGCTCAGGTCGCGGATCGATTTGTGCCCGAGCGCGTAGACGGTGGAGTCGATGCCGCTGCGGAGGATGTCTAGGACGTTCTCGACTCCGGCCTGCCCGTTCGCTGCTAGTGCCCAGAGGTACGGGCGTCCGATCATGACGGCCTTGGCGCCGAGCGCGACTGCCTTGACGACGTCGCTTCCTCTGCGAATCCCGCCATCCATGACGATCTCGACTTGGTCGCCTACGGCCCGGACGATCGACGGGAGGACGCGAATGGGTGCGGGCGTGGAGTCGATGTTGTTGCCGCCGTGGTTAGAGACCGACAGGCTCGAGAAGCCCGCGTCTACCGTCCGCTTCGCGTCGTCGACGCGGCAAATGCCCTTAAGCATGAACGGACCTTCCCACTGCGAGCGCAGCCACGCGAGGTCCTCCCACGTGCACGGTGGTGTCTGCATCCACTCGTAGTAGGCACCGAAGAAGGTGGGGGTCGCCCCCGCCTCATTCTTCAGGTTCGGGGTGCGGAGGTCTGGAATGCCCCCACCCCGAGCGAATGACACGAGCCACTTGGGCTTGACGATGACCTGCGGGGCGAACTGCACCATGGTCTTGAAGCCGATCCGCTCGGGGATAACGGGGCTGCCCCAGTCGCGTCCAGTAGCGAAGGACCAGTCGAGGGTCAACATAATGCCCTTGGCTCCGAGATCCCTGGCATAGGCGAGGCGCTCGAGCATCTGATCGCGGGTCCCCATCCAATAAATCTGGAAGAAGGTGAGCGGGTTCGCGGCGATGACGTCAGCGAGGGGCTTGCTGCCGAATGAGCCAAGCACCATTGCCGTGCCACGGGCGGCGGTTGCGCGGGCGATCGCGATCTCGCCGTCGGGGTGGACGCACTGGACTCCCGTCGGCGAGGTGACGACGGGGAACGAGATGGCATGGCCCATGAAAGTCGTGGACAACTCGCGCTCGGAGTGTAGGCCGGCGACGTGGGGAGCCAGTTCGATCTTGGAGAATGCGGTGATGTTGTCGTCGTAGGAGGTGCCCTTCTCATTGCCAGCGAGCAGCGCGCTATAGACCGAGGAGGGCAGCCGCTTCTTGGCGCGGCGCTGCGCCTCGGCGACGGACTCAAACCACGGATTTGCCACGGTAAACCTTTCGCACTGAGTTAGCTCGCGCCTGGGTCGCGGCCAGCGATAGGACTCTGGGCGCACCCGTGCACCGGGGGTGTCGCTGGACTGAGCATTCCCAATTGCAGAAACACCGGCTCCTGCCCCCGCTTGCTGGGCTTCGAGTGGTCCTGGCTCGCGGCGGGGATCGTGCGGCCAACCTGCAGTAGGGCGTCCTCGCTGAATCCTTGGACGCATTCGGGGTCCGGGCCGTCGAGCGGCAGGCCGGTGAAAAACTTCGCGGCCATGCAACCACCACGGCACGAATCGAAATGCTGGCACTTGGTGCATGCGCCGGAAGTTTGCGGGGAGCGCAGGTCGGCGAACAACTCGGAGTTCTGCCAGACGTTCTGGAAGCCGCCGAGCGCGGTGATGTTGCCGGCGAGGAAGTTGTCGTGGATGGCGAAGGGGCACGCGTACACATCGCCGATGGGATCGATGAGGCACACCACGCGGCCGGCGCCGCAGAGGTTGAGGCCGGGCAGCGGTTCGCCGAATCCGGCGAGGTGGAAGAACGAGTCGCCAGTGAGGACGTTCGGGCCAGCCTGTATCAGCCAGTTGTAGAGATCACGCTGCTGCGCGGCCGTCGGATGCAGGTCATCCCACACGTCCGCGCCGCGGCCCGAGGGACGCAGCCGGGTTAGTCGCAGCGTGGCACCGTGGCGGTCGGCCAGCGCCTTGAACTCGTCGAGTTGGCTAACGTTCTCGCGGGTAACTACGACCGAGATCTTCGCGTCCTTGAAACCGGACACGGACAGGTTATCCAGCGCGCGGATCGCCATGTCATAAGAGCCGGTACCGCGCACGCGGTCATTAACCTCGGCGGTGGCGCCGTCGAGTGAGATCTGCACGTCTACGTAGTCGGTCGAGGCAAGGAAGGCCGCCCGCTCAGGTGTGACGCGCACACCGTTGGTTGAGAACTTCACGCCGACCTGATGCGAAACGGCGTACTGGATCAGGTGCCAAAAGTCCGGTCGGATCGTGGGCTCGCCCCCGCCGATGTTCACGTAGAAAACCTGCATGCGCTGCAATTCGTCAATCACCGCCTCGCACTGTTCGGTGCTGAGCTCGCGGGGGTCGCGCTTTCCCGATGATGACAGGCAGTGGACGCAAGCGAGGTTGCACGCGTAGGTCAGTTCCCAGGTCAGGCAGATCGGCGCGTTGAGGCCCAACTCGAACTGGTCGAGCAGCGATCCTCCGGTAGGACGGACTGCCGGAGCGGTGCTGATTCGCTCATCAAGAATCGTCACGATGCAGCCTCCTGTTGTTGTGGTTGTATACAGCCTCGCGGTTGGATCGTGCCCGCCGCCGCCAGTGACTCCAGGGCCTTTAGGTAAGCGCACCATTGGACGGGAGGAACACTCGCTGCCTGCAGCGCCTCGCGCACATCGGCGCCGGCGCTCAGGCCCGCGATCACCGCGACGAGTTCAGGTCGCTTGAGAAAGGTAAGCCGCCTAGTCCGGAAGTTGTAGGCGAGGGCACCGAAGGGCTCAGTGCGAAGCGCAACGTCTGGAGACAACTGCCACGGCTCATCCAGCATCACCATGAGGTTTCTGGCTTCCTATCTAGTAGACGCCGCACATGCCATCGATCGAGATATCCTCAATTAATGTCTCAACTTGGCTGTCTGCTGGTGGGGACTGCAGGGCTGCGTCTTCCTGTGGTGAACCGAGGAACATGGTGGCTCCCTTCGTTGAGGTATCCGGGGTGCCGAATGGCCCCCTCCGGACAGTAATGGCACTGAGCGCCAAAAAGCAAGTATTTCGGGCTAAAACTCTGCAAATCCCTGCTAGGTTCATGCCGTTATGAGCACCGCACAGCGGCTAGTAGCCGGACGTCCACCCGTGACGAGCCACGCCGAAATCGAAGCCGTCTCGTTCGAGTTGTTCGCGACCCAAGGGTTCGACAATACGACCCTCGACGACATCGCGACGGCACTGGGGGTTGGGCGACGGACACTGTTCCGCTACTTCCCATCGAAGAACGACATTCCGTGGGGGCGGTTCGACGCTAGCCTCGAAGTCCTGCGGGTGAACCTTGAGTCAACACATGCTGATGTGCCGCTTTTCGAAGCCATCAACCGCGCGGTCGTTGACTTCAACCACTTCGATCCGCTCGCCCTCCCCCAGCACCGGCAGCGGATGACCCTCATCTTGCGCACGCCGGCGCTGCAGGCCCACTCGGCCCTGCGGTACGAGCAGTGGCGCGCGGTGATCGCCAACTACGTCGCTACGCGGCTTGCCACTCCGGTGGATAGCCTGGTGCCGCGGCTAGCGGGGCACGTGGCCTTGGCGCTGGCATTATCGGCATACGAGCAGTGGCTTGAGAGCGACGCGCACACCCTCGAGGAGTTGCTGCTAGGCACCGGGTCGGCGCTGCACTCGATCCTGGACAACTGAGGTGGCTGCACCTGCGGTGGCATCTTTGCTCCTTGATCGTTCGCTGCCGCGCGGCACCGTAGTGCGGCTCGCGCCTGGGGTACGCGGGTGGGCGAATGCGTCGGCGCTGATTGGTGGCTCGCCCTGGCGGGTCAGCCGGGTATCGGGGCGGGCGCGCACGGTGGTCGTGAACCTGCTGGCCAATGGCCGCACCGGAGTGGAGGCTTCGGACCGGCAGACGCTTGCGATCTTCCGGATACTCGTGGATCGAGGGCTCGCGATCGTGGCCAGGACCCCAGAAGAGTCCTTGGGAGCCGCGAGCGTTGTCATACCGGCGATGGACCGAGCCGACAGTCTGGACCGCACTCTTACCTCTGTTTTTGGGGCGGGATCCGTGACCGTGGTTGATGACGGGTCCCTCGATCCGGCTTCTGTGGTCGCTGCAGCTGCGCGCCATGGCGCGACCTTGGTCGTGCACGCGGTGAACCGTGGTCCGGCAGCGGCTCGCAACACGGGTATTGCCGCCTCCCAGGGCGAATTTATCGCGTTCCTAGACTCAGATTGTATTGCGCCGCCGGGCTGGCCAGACTCGATGCTGCACCACTTCGTCGATCCCTCGGTCGCGGCAGTTGCACCCCGAGTGCGAGCCAATCCTGCGGGCCACAGCGTCATCGACCGCTACGAGACGACCCGATCCTCACTCGATATGGGCGTATTCCCCGAGCTAGTGCGACCTGGCTCGCGGCTCGGATTCCTGCCGACCGCGGCGTTGATCTTGCGACGCAGCGCGCTCGGTGCGGGGTTCGATGAGAACCTGCGGCTGGGCGAAGACGTCGACCTGATCTGGCGGCTGACCGACGCGGGTTGGCATGTGCTCTATGACCCATCGGTGATCGTCACCCATTCGACGCGTGCTCGACCACGCGCATGGTTGACCCGTCGCTTCGAGTATGGAACGTCGGCGGCTGCACTGTCACGTCGTCATCCTGACAAGTTGACACCGGCGCGGCTGTCATTTTGGAATGTCGCGGCACTTGGCTTACTTGCCGTTGGACGTCCGCTCCTTGGCGGACTGGCTACGGCGAGCGCTGCAGGCGCGCTGTCGCGTCAGTTGCGAGTGCTTGACAATCCCGAACTCCTCGCGGCGCGCATCGTCGGCCAAAACCTCGTCGCGGATGCCGCCGGAATCGGCCACCTGCTGCGTCGGGAGTGGTGGCCAATCGGTGCGGCAGCATTCGCTATGTCCCCACGCTCGCGTATCGCGAGGACAGCCACCGCATGCATGCTCGCGCCGATCGCCTGGGCGTACGCCACGCATCGGCCCCCGCTCGACCCAGCCCGATACCTCGCGCTGCGCCTCGTCGACGACGCCGCGTACGGCACCGGCGTGCTGATCGCCTGCCTTCGCGCGCGGAGAATCGCACCGCTGACACCGACAATAAGGATGCCCAACTGATTTACGGGTCTTTTCTCGTATTTTCATCTGCGTCCGGACTAGTGCCTCAGCACTAACTTCGACATGTCCTTTACGGTGTGCAGTGTCAAGAAAGTGGCAGAGTTATCACCGGCGCAAAGGTGGGTTTCGTCGCGATCGCTCGGCCTCGGTGACCCTATGGTTGGGTGTTGGAGGAGACGACCTCTTTTGGCCTGACGCAGGAGGACGGATGCCAGATCTTGTCGTGGGTACCAGCGTGCGACGGCTGCGCATTTTGGCCCTCGTCGGTACCGGTGTGCTTGTCACCACCTACCTAGTCTTTGTACTGACCGCGGTCGGCCAAGCCATCGGCGACGCCGCCTACCTAGGACGCCTTGCCGAGAGCAAGGCGCTTCTCGTCTTCGACAAGGGATTCCTTTCGGCTATTGACCTAAAGGTCTTCCTGTGTGCGGCCTTGATCCTCGTCATCGTGGCGGCATTTCGACGTCAGTGGCTCGCGGCAGTCGCGATCGCAATCGCGTACGCGGCGAGCATCTTGACCGCGGAGGCGCTGAAGTTCATCCTGCCTCGACCAATTCTCGCCGCCGACTACGAAAACCTGATGGGCAGTAAAGATGGGTTAAATACATTCCCCAGCGGGCACGCTACCTTTATCACCGCACTCGTACTCGGACTGATTTTCCTCGTTCCCGTGCGGGCCCGCGTCGGCGTGGCGATCGGCGGCCTGACCATGGTGATCCTTGTTACCGGCAGCGTCGTCCTGGCGGGGTGGCACCGACCGAGCGACGCCGTAGGCGGCATCGCTCTCGCCCTCACCTGTCAAAGTCTTGCGGCGGCCTGGGTATTACGTCGCCGCGGCGTGCCCGTTACCGGGCCGGTGTCCGTGCGCGCTCTCCCTTGTGCGGGGGCCCTTATCGCTGCCTTAGCGACCGTCACCTTGGTGCTTTCGGTGTCACATCCAAAGGTTGAGGGGTTGGCCGCGCTAATCGCGGTCGAGGTTCTCATATTCGCATGGGCGGTTACCGCGGTGACCCTAGTTACGGGCGCCTTGAGCACCGTCGACCTTCGGGCAGCAGCCTCGATTAGTCGCAGACCGCACCCTTAGATGCCGAGCCCACCAACTTGGTGTACTTGGCCAGCACGCCCCGGGTGTAGCGGGGCGGCAGGGGCACAAATGCCGCCCGCCGCCTGGCAAGTTCGGCCTCATCAACCAATAGATCCAAAGTCCGGGCACCGATATCGATCCGCACCCGATCCCCCTGGGCCACTAACCCAATCGGCCCGCCATCGACCGCCTCGGGGGCCACGTGACCAACACATAATCCGGTCGTACCACCGGAGAACCGGCCATCGGTGATGAGCATGACCTCCTTGCCCAGCCCAGCACCCTTGATCGCCCCGGTGATCATCAACATTTCGCGCATACCCGGGCCACCCTTTGGGCCCTCGTAGCGAATGATGATGACATCGCCCTTTTGAATGGTGCCGTCTTCGAGGGCCGCCATCGCCGACTGCTCCCGTTCGAATACCCGCGCCGCACCCTCAAATACCTCAACCGGCACCCCGGCGTTCTTCACGACCGCACCTTCTGGGGCCATCGAGCCGGACAAAATCGTGATGCCGCCGGTAGTGGCAATTGCATTCTTCGACGCGTACAAAATATCACCGTCCGGATCCGGTGGATTGATGTTCGCGAGGTTTTCGGCCATGGTCTTACCCGTTACCGTCAGGCAATCACCGTGCATTAGCCCAGCATCGAGCAAGGCCCGCATTATGACTGGCACCCCGCCGACCCGATCAACATCACTCATGACGAATCGGCCAAACGGCTTCACGTCGGCCAACAGTGGCACCTTGGAGCCGATGCGGTGGAAATCCTCCATATCGAGTTCAACATTTGCCTCATGGGCGATAGCGAGCAGATGCAGAACCGCATTCGTGGAGCCGCCAAATGCCATTACCACGGCAATTGCATTCTCAAGTGATTGCCTGGTGATGATGTCGCGGGTGGTGATGCCTTGACGGATGAGTTCGACCACGGCTTCACCGGAACGACGGGCAAAACCATCGCGACGGCGATCGACTGCCGGCGGCGCTGTCGAACCCGGCAATGACATCCCCATGGCTTCAGCCGCACTTGCCATCGTGTTCGCGGTATACATGCCACCACAGGCACCTTCACCCGGGCAAATTGCCCTTTCGATGGTGTCAACGTCTTCGCGTGACATCAAGCCGCGGGCACAAGCGCCCACCGCCTCGAAGGCATCGATGATCGTGACATCTTTTTCGGTGCCATCGGATAATTTCACGTGTCCGGGGAGAATGGAACCGGCATAGACGAAAACTGCAGCGACATCGATGCGCGCCGATGCCATCAACATGCCCGGCAATGACTTATCGCAGCCCGCAAAGGTAACCATGCCGTCAAGGCGCTCCGCCTGCATCACTGCCTCGACCGAGTCGGCGATGATCTCCCGCGAGACAAGGGAAAAGTGCATCCCCTCGTGGCCCATCGAGATCCCATCCGAGACCGAGATGGTGCCAAATTGCATTGGGAAGCCACCGGCTTGGTGCACCCCCTCCTTCGCCGAGCGCGCCAGGCGTTCAAGGGAAAGATTGCAAGGCGTGATCTCATTCCAAGACGAGGCCACCCCGATCTGGGGCTTTGAGAAATCCTCATCAGACATCCCAACTGCTCGGAGCATTCCGCGGGCGGCCGCGCGCTCTAGACCATCAGTGACCTCGGAGCTACGTGGCTTCATATTTGTCATAGCGACACCTTAATGTTGCCCGGAATCGGGGAGTTCGCGGGATTACGTCGTGGGGATGATATTTCGCAGTTGCCGGCCGGTGGACCAGCTCGTCAACTGATCGGAAACCAAGGCCCTGGCCCTAGGGACAAATGCTGAGGTATCACCACCGACATGGGCCGAGATCAATAAATTGGGGCAGGCCCAGAGGCGGTGCTCTGGCGGAAGCGGCTCCGGGTCGGTCACATCTAACGCCGCACTGACGCGTCCAGATTGCAATGCCCCGATAAGTGCCTCGGTTTCAACAACCGGGCCGCGTGAAACATTCACCAATAACGCATCAGTTTTCATCAGTTTGAGGAATTTCGCATCAACTAGTCCGCGGGTGGTGGTATCAAGGGGCACCGCTAGTACCACCACATCGGCTGTTGGCAGGATCAACTCAAGATCAGTTACCGCCGTAACGCCGGGGCGCGCGGTGCGCCCAATCATGGTTACGGTGACCTCAAATGGTTCAAGGCGCCGCCTAATCGCCTGCCCTACTCCCCCCGCGCCGAGAACTACCACCTGTCGATCAGCCAGACTCGGACGGGTGTCATGCTGCCAATTACCGGACTCCATATTGCGCGCAGCAACATCCAAGCCGCGAAGGGAGGCCAAGATCAGGCCGACGGCAAGTTCGGCAGTGCTGGCATCATGCACACCAGCCGCATTACAAAGTTGCGTACCCACCGGTAGGTACGGCAGCACATATTCGAATCCGGCGGTTAGAAGTTGAACTACCTCAAGTGCCGGCATTTCGGCTAGGACTTCTACCGTCGAAACCGAACCCATGTATTCGGGGACGAAGAACCCAGCTCGCAATAAGTCTGCTGGCGCGGGTGCATCGTGATAGTAAACAAGTTCATCGGGGTACTTGACCCCTTGCAGGAAAGCCGGGAGCAGTGCGATACCAGCCAACGGGGATTACTCGCTTACCCCGAGGCGGTCGAGCAGTAAGGCGCGCACTTTCGCCGCATCGGCCTGCCCCTTTGTCGTTTTCATAACCGCGCCGACAATCGCCCCGGCTGCTTGAATCTTGCCGCTCTTAATCTTCTCCGCTACATCTGGCTGCGCGGCGAGGGCCTCATCAATTGCTGAAAGTAGGGCGCCATCATCACTAACCACCGCAAGACCACGTTGCGCGATCACCACATCGACATCGCCTTCCCCGGCCAATACTCCCTCGAAAACTTGACGGGCAAGTTGGTCGTTAAGCCTGCCATCGGCTATCAAGGACTCCACTCGGGCAATCTGGCTAACAGTCACCGGTAAATCCGCCAACTCGACACCTCGCTCATTGGCCACGCGCAATAACTCACCGGTCCACCACTTGCGGGCCGCTGCCGCGTCAACACCGGCGGCGATGCTGGACTCAACTAGTTCAACCGCCCCGGCATTTACCAAAGTTGCCAACTCAAACTCGTTGATCCCCCAGGTACTCTGCAGCCGGGCCCGCTTAACGGAGGGAACTTCAGGCAGCGTTGCCCGCAACTCCTCAACCCAGGTGCGCGTTGGCGCGATCGGCACCAAATCCGGCTCGGGGAAATAGCGGTAGTCCTCGGCCTGCTCCTTTGACCGGCCCGAAGTGGATCGGCCGGTGTCCTCGTGAAAGTGCCGCGTCTCCTGAATCACTCGCCCGCCGCCGTCCAAAACTGCGGCCTGTCTTTCGATTTCGGAATGCACCGCGCGTTCGACCGAGCGCAGTGAGTTCACGTTCTTCGTCTCGCTGCGGGTACCCCAACCCGCCCCTGGTCTATTTAGCGACAGGTTCACATCGCAGCGTAATGATCCCTCCTCCATGCGCACATCCGAAACTCCGAGGGCGCGCATGACATCGCGTAACTCGGTGACATAGGCACGTGCAACAGCGGGCGCCAACGGCCCGGTGCCGATCACGGTCTTGGTTACTATCTCAATCAACGGGATACCCGCCCGGTTGTAGTCAACCAATGAGTAGTCAGCTCCGTGAATGCGACCTGTTGCGCCACCGGCGTGCGTGAGTTTGCCGGTGTCCTCCTCCATGTGCACCCGCTCAATTTCGACTCGCACCACCTGCGGACCGTCATCGGTTGCAACAGTCACGTCAAGCCAGCCATTGGTGCAAAGGGGCTCGTCGTACTGACTGACTTGATAGTCCTTTGGCATATCCGGGTAGAAATAGTTCTTTCTAGCAAAACGGCACCAAGTGGCGATCTCACAATTCAGGGCTAAGCCGATGCGAATGGTTGACTCCACCGCCACCTTGTTCAACACCGGCATCGAACCCGGTAGCCCAAGGCACACCGGGCACACTTGGGTATTCGGCGAAGCGCCAAAAGTCGTGGCACAGGAGCAGAACATCTTCGAATTAGTGCCGAGCTCAACATGGACTTCAAGGCCGATGATGGGTTCATACCGGGTCATGGCCTCAGCAAATGGCACTGTTAGTTGGGTGTTGCTCACAGGTTCGGGACCTCCTGGATCAGCAGGTGACCCCAGCGGTCGGTGAGCGCGGACTCCAGCGCCGAGCCCACCAGATAAAGCCGGTCATCGGCCATTGGCGGTGCCATTATTTGCAAACCCACCGGCAGGCCATCGGCCGGCGAAAGCCCGACCGGTAATGACATCGCACAGTTGCCGGCCAGATTAACCGGGATGGTGGCGATGTCGTTCAGGTACATCGCCAATGGGTCATCGACCTTCTCGCCGATTTTGAAGGCCGTAGTAGGTGCCGTCGGGGAAATTAGTACGTCGGCTTTTTCGAAGGCAGCATTGAAGTCGCGGGTAATGAGCGTCCTAACTTTTTGGGCTTGGCCATAGTAAGCGTCGTAATAGCCACTGGAAAGCGCATAAGTGCCCAACATTATTCGGCGTTTAACTTCAGCGCCAAAGCCGGCTTCGCGACTAAGCGACATAACTTGCTCGACCGAATTTGACCCATTATCACCAACTCGAAGCCCGTAGCGCATACCGTCAAAGCGCGCGAGGTTACTCGATGCTTCAGAGGGAAGAATCAGGTAGTAGGCACCCAGTGCGTAGTCAAAATGTGGGCACGAAACTTCAACTACCTCAGCTCCCAACCCTTGCAGCAACTCAACGGACTCGTTGAACCGCTGCAACACTCCCGCCTGATAGCCCTCACCACTCAACTCCTTGACCAGCCCAATGCGCAACCCACGAATATCCCCCCGGTTCGCCGCAGCCACCACATCAGGTACCGGTGCATTAATTGAAGTTGAGTCGCGGGGATCGTGTCCGGCTATCACCGAGTGCAGCAATGCCGCGTCCATTACCGAGCGGGCGCACGGACCGGCCTGATCAAGTGATGAGGCGAGTGCCACCAGCCCGTAGCGCGAGACCCCACCATAGGTTGGCTTGACCCCAACGGTTCCGGTTACGGCCGCCGGTTGACGGATGGATCCGCCGGTGTCAGTACCGATCGACAGCGGAGTTTCAAAAGCTGCCAACGCGGCCGCCGACCCACCACCGGAGCCACCAGGAATACGTTCTAGATCCCATGGATTGTGAGTCGGACCATATGCTGAGTGCTCCGTTGACGAACCCATGGCGAATTCGTCCATATTGGTCTTGCCCAGGATAACCAAGTCCGCCGCTCGCAGCCGGGAGACGACGGTAGCGTCATAGGGTGGTCGCCAGCCTTCAAGGATTTTGGACCCGCAGGTAGTCGGCACCCCACGCATCGTCAGCACATCTTTCACCGCGATCGGCACTCCCGCTAGTACTCCAAGAGTGGCACCGGATTTACGTTTTTCATCTATTGCCTGCGCACTTTCAAGTGCCGCCTTCGAGGTGACCTGTAAAAATGCGTGCACTCGCTCATCGACTGCAGCGATTCGTGCCAGATGCGCCTTGGTTACTTCGACTGACGACACCTCGCCTTCGCTAATGGCGGCGGCCAGCACACTTGCGGATTGGCGAATGAGGTCCGCGGCCGCACTAGTCATGCCTCCTCCTCGTCAAGGATCCTCGGCACCCGAAAGCGATCATCTTCGGTAGCCGGTGCGGCAGCGAAAACCTCCGCCCGATCCAGCCCGGGTAAGGCGATGTCCGCGCGGAATACATTCTCAACAGGCACCGGGTGTGAGGTCGGTGGAATCTCATCGGCAGCCACCTCAGAAATTCGGGCCACCGACTGCAAAATCACATCCAATTGCTCCGCGTAATGATCCAGTTCGGTGCCGCTGAGGTCAAGGCGAGCCAATTTGGCTAAGTGCGCGACTTCGTCACGGGTAATTGCGGTCACTACTTGATTGTAGTCAGCGCTGCGTCCAACCCTTTCGCGAGCAGTGCTTCAAAGCCAGCCGGGCCGACAACCGGCACCCCGAGGGTCACCGCTTTGTCGAATTTCGAGCCGGAGTTTTCACCGGCGACTACAACACTTGTCTTCGCCGATACCGAACCTGACACCTTGCCCCCGCGACCTATTACCGCCGCCGCGGCGCTCTCGCGGGTATAACCCGCCAGCGATCCCGTTATGACCACCACCAAACCTGTAAGTTCAGTTGATACTGATTCGCCGGCCTGGTCAACAAGCTGCACCCCACCAGCGTGCCATTTGGCTACGACCATTTGATGCCATGGCTCTCGGAACCACTCGTGAACCGACAGCGCAATCGTTTCGCCGACACCCTCAACCTCGGCCAGTTCGATAACACCAGCTTCGGCTATCGCATCGATATTCCCAAAGGCGTGCGCAAGTGATTGTGCAGCCGTCGGCCCAACATGGCGTATTGACAGGGCAACTAACACTCGCCAAAGTGGCCGCGTCTTTGCCAACTGCACCTGCGCCCACATGCTCTTAGCGTTCTCGGTGAGCTGGGGGCCGTCCTCCCCCTTGGCCGGCTCACGTCTAAAGAACTCGCAGCCAAGAAGATCATTTTCAGCCAGCAAAAATAGATCACCCTCATCCTCAACTAATCCACAGTCCAGCAGTGCCGATGCTGCTTTTTCCCCTAGCCCTTCGATATCAAGTGCGCCACGTGCTGCCACATGCGAAAGGCGTTCGCGCAATTGCGCCGGGCAGGTACGCGCATTAGGGCACCGATAGTCCTTGTCCCCCTCTTTCGCCGGCCCCAGTTTCGATCCGCAAGCCGGGCACCTGGTCGGCATCACAAAGGGTCGTTCACTTCCGGTACGCGCCTCGACCACCGGGCCAAGTATCTCCGGAATTACGTCACCGGCTTTTCGTAAAAAAACCATGTCCCCGATCAAGACACCCTTGCGCTCAACCTCAAAGGCATTGTGCAAGGTCGCCATCGTGACGGTTGACCCCGCGACTTTCACCGGGTCCATGACCGCAAATGGCGTGACTCGACCGGTTCGACCCACGTTGACTTGAATATCGAGCAGCCGGGTGCGAACGACCTCGGGTGGATATTTGTAGGCGATTGCCCAACGCGGTGCGCGCGCGGTCTCGCCCAACTGCACTTGCAGAGCAAGGTCATCGACCTTGATGACGACACCGTCGATCTCATGCTCGACGTCGTGGCGATGAACACCAAAGTAATCAATAAATTCGCGCACACCTTCGATACTTTTCTCGACACGGGCCAAGTTGCTAACCGGCAGCCCCAGTGCCTTCAAGATTTCGTAGCCTTGGCTTTGTCGCTTAATCTCGAACCCGTCTACCGCGCCGATACCGTGGACCGTCAGGTCCAGACCATTGAGCCGACTAATCGACAGATCAAGTTCGGCCCGCAGCCGCGCGATCTTTGCTGCGCCGCGCTCCCCCGGAGTGGGCGATTGCTCAGCCAAGCGCAGTTCATCCTGCCTTCGATCGACCCGCTGCCGCAAAGTGCCGGCCGCAGCATTTCGGGGATTGGCGTATGGGGACAGCCCTTGGGCAAGTTGCTCTTCATTGATCTGCAAGAAAGTGGAAAGCGGGAGGAAGATCTCGCCGCGCACTTCGAGCAGCGACGGAATCGCACCCTTCTTAGATGGTCTAAGGACCGCTGGAACAGCAGGAATGAAGTGCGCGTTGTAGGTAACGTCTTCACCCACTCGACCATCGCCGCGTGTTGCTAATGAACTCAGATTCCCGTCAACATAGACGGCATCAACAGCAAGCCCGTCAATCTTCAGCTCACACAAAAACTCCGGAACATGGCTAATGCCACGTTCGACTCGACTTAGCCATCCATCGAGCTCCTCACTGGTGAAGGCATTATCGAGTGAGTACATGCGCTGGAGATGCTCAACGGCATTGAACATCTCCGAACTGCGGCCACCAACACTTAAAGTTGGCGAATCCCCAGACTGCAGTTGCGGCCAGTCCTGCTCCAATGTGAGTAACTCACGAAAATAAGTGTCGTACTCATTATCTGAAAGAGTTGGCTTGTCGTGCTGATAATAATCGGTTCGCGCCTGATTGATGGCCTCGGCCAATTCAATCCACCGGGCCAATTCGGCCCGCGGCACACCCGAGAACATGTCATCACCTGCCATGGCCGCCGCCTTCTTCCTCGCCGTCAACCCGATCATCTCGCAGTACCCGACCCGCGGCCCGACAGGCGTCATACGCGGCCCGAACCCAATCCCAGTTCGCCCCAGCCATCCCGCAGGTCGGTGTAACGACAACCCCAGCAAGCCAGACGGGGTCACTCATCCCAAGTCGGTGGATCAATTCGCGCACCGGGCGGCTGGCTTCCGCATCATTAATCCTGCCAGTACCTACCGCCGGCACACTTCCCGCAAATAGGCCTATTCCGGACTCCAACAGCTGGCCTAGGTGCTCATCGGGGCAATCACCATTTAACAAGTCGATGCTGATGAACTCCGCACCTGCATTAACCAACATGTCGACGGGGACCTCGCGGGCACAGCAATGAACGCCGACCGTGGCACCCGAACCCTTGGCGGCATCAAGCACTATCCGAAGACCGGCTCCAGCGCTGGCTCGCTCAATCGGGCGGTATGACGAAAGCCCACTCGCCGTCCCGATGGCACCCACTAGAACTGCCGGTAAGGCCGGCTCGTCAATTTGCACTACCACCGGACCACCAAACCGCCTACCTAGGTCAGCTATGTGCAAGCGCACCGCCTCAGCCAGTGCTTGCGTAATGTCCCGGCAGGCACCCGAGTCCTTGAGGATTCGTTCACCGGTGGCCATTTCAATACTCGCGGCGAGGGTCCACGGCCCGCAAACTTGGGTCTTTATTGGCCCGGCGTAACTTAGGGTTTGCCCTTCGAGTGCATCAAGATCTTCACTCGACCATGATCTAGCCCGCGCCATCGCCCGACCTGGGCCCGGTGCCACCCGCCAGCCCTGCGGGGTCGTATCCAGGCCAAGATCCACACTAACTTCGCAAAGTAGGGCCGCAGTGCGCCCGATCATGTCAGACCCCGGGCCACGCGCGGGCAGTTCGAAGACGTGAATGAAATCACTTAGCTCCCCGGCAACGACCCGGGCCGCCTCAGCGGCGTGGGTTCCGGGCAAGGAGCCAATTCCGGTGGCCGCCAACGGCGGCCAAGTAAATTCGTGCACACTCATGTAACTGCCCTCATGCAGCACGAGTTGTTGCCGCAATGGTTGCCGAGCCAACGACCCGGGTGCCGTCGTAGAGCACGACGGCTTGCCCAAGTGCGATACCGCGAATTGGCACCAACAGTTCAACCATTACCCGGTCATCGAGCTGATGGGCTCGAGCCGGCACCGGCACCCCGTGCGCCCGCACTTGCGCCAGCAGATCCACCGGGACCTCGCCAAGGGGTGAAGTGGTCCAGATGGGCTTGATGCCCTCGAGTGCATAAACATCAAGTAGCTCTGGGGGTCCGACAGTTACCCGCCGGCTGCCGATTTCAACGTCGACCACATAACGCGGTGCCCCATCAGCCGCGGGTCTGGATAATTGCAACCCACGACGTTGCCCGATTGTGAAGGCATAGGTGCCATCATGCTGCGCCAGCACCTCACCGGATTCGGCGTCAACAATATCCCCGGGTAAAGACCCAAGTTGACGCTGCAAATAACCAGCCGTGTCGCCATCAGGAATGAAGCAGATATCGTGACTGTCAGGTTTTTGTGCGACCAACAAGCCCCTCGATTCGGCCTCAGCGCGAATCACATCTTTAGTATCTGCGCCGAGCGGGAATATTGAATGAGCCAGTTGTAGCGGTTGCAGAACTCCGAGCACATAAGACTGATCTTTTTCCGGGTCCACCGCCCGGTGCAATTCCGGGCCCGCCGGTCCGCGCACGATCTGCGCGTAGTGCCCCGTCGCTACCGCCTCAAAGTCCATCGCTAGTGCCCGGTCAAGGACCGCCGTGAACTTTATGGATTCATTGCAGCGCAGGCACGGGTTGGGCGTATGCCCGAGTCGATACTCCGCGATGAAATCCGCAATTACCGCCTCTGCGAACTCCTCTGCCATATCCCATACATAAAACGGGATACCGAGTTTGTCGGCGACTCGACGAGCATCACGGGCATCATCGAGGGTGCAGCAGCCCCGCTGCCGACCATCACCGTATGTCTTATTGCGCGAAAGTGCGAGGTGCACCCCGACGACGTCATGGCCGGCATCAACCATGCGGGCAGCCGCGACCGAAGAGTCGACCCCGCCAGACATCGCGACTAAAACCTTCATGCGATCGGCCAATTTTTCATGACGATCTCGACGAAGCCGAGCGCTTAGCCCTATCGACAGCACCCGGTAGCGCTGCAATAACTCGATCAACGTCCGCCGCGGTTGACAGGTACCCAAAACTAAATCTCAGTGACGCTCGCGAAGTGTGCTCATCAACACCCATCGCTAGCAGCACGTGGCTTGCTTCCGGAATCCCAGCGGTGCACGCAGACCCGGTTGAGCAGTCCACCCCGGCGGCGTCAAGCAACATCAGCAATGAGTCGCCCTCGCAACCAGGGAAGGAGAAATGTGCATTGGCAGGCAACCGACCCCCATCCAACAAATCCGGATCACCGTTTAGGACCGCGCCCGGAACGGTTGCCAACACCCCCTTGACCAAGGCATTGCGCAACTGACGCAAGTGCCGTGCATGCTCAACCTGGTGCTCAACCGCATTTCGTACGGCGACCGCAAAGGCAGCGATGGCCGGGGCATCCAAAGTTCCGGATCGAATATCGCGCTCCTGGCCGCCACCATGCATGACCGGGGTGAAGCCGGTGACCGGATTCACTATCAACGCGCCAACCCCGAAGGGGCCGCCTATCTTGTGGCTGCTTATCGTCACCGCGTCAGCGCCAAGTGCACCCAGATTCATCGGCACCTGGCCTAGTGTTTGCACCGCGTCGGTATGAAATGGCACCCCGAACTCTCTACACAGTTCGGCAATGCGGTCAACCGGTTCGATGGTTCCGACTTCGTTATTCGCCCACATCACCGTACAAAGTGCGACATTTGAAGCCGCCGCTAAAGACTCAGCGATAGCTGTCGTACTTACCCGAGCATCGTGGTCGACCCGGAGCCATTCGATGCTGGCTCCTTCATGCTCCCCCAGCCAAGCCACCGGGTCCATGACCGCATGATGTTCAATCGCCGAAGCGAGCACCCGCAGTGGCTCGTTGTTACCTAAAACCTGCTGGCGCTGCCAATAAAGGCCCTTGACCGCCAAGTTGTTCGCCTCGGTGCCACCGGCGGTGAAGATGACGGCACTAGGCCGCGTCATCAGGTCAGCGGCGATACTCTCCCGGGATTCCTCGACCACTTTGCGGGCGAAGCGGCCGGACGCATGCAGTGAGGACGGGTTGCCTAGATGCTCTGAGGCAGCCAACCAAGCCGCACGAGCCCCAGGCAACATGGCTGTGGTTGCAGCATGGTCGAGATAGGACCGGTCACTCACAAAACATCATTGTAGAGCAGCGAGCTGCCAGGGCTCATGCGCGCTTCTTGATCTCCTCGGTCACCTGCGGTACCACCTTAAAGAGATCACCGACCACCCCGAAGTCGGCGAGTTCAAACAGCGGTGCTTCGGGATCCTTATTAACGACCACAATTGTCTTTGAAGTCTGCATTCCGGCTCGGTGCTGGATGGCTCCGGAAATTCCGTTGGCCACATAAAGTTGCGGCGATACGGTCTTGCCGGTTTGTCCGACCTGGTATTGATGCGGGTACCACCCGGCATCGGTTGCAGCACGCGAGGCACCCACCGCGGCGCCCAAGCTGTCGGCAAGTGCCTCGATAACAGAAAACCCTTCGGCGGCCCCAACTCCACGGCCACCGGAGACAACGATCGCGGCCTCCGAAAGATCGGGTCGGCCGTCCTTTTGGGCGACCGTGCGGCCGGTGACCTTGGCCTTCATCGCAACCTCGCTGACAGGAACGGTGACATCAACGCGGGTCGTGGAGGTCACGGCTGGCACCGGCGGGGTTGAGTTCGGGCGTACCGTAAAGATCGGTGTGCCCTTGATGACCTTGGAATGCACGACGGTGCTTCCACCGAACACGCTTTGAGTAGCTATGCCGTCGGCCGAGATGCCGATTGCATCAGTGATTACCCCCGAGTTGATCTTGATAGCCAGCCGACCTGCGGTCTCCTTGCCATCAGCACTCGATGCGATCAGCACCGAACTCGGTGAGTGCTCCGAAACTAAACTGGCCAACACCTCTGCACGCGGTGCAACCGGATGGTCGATGTACTGCGCACCCTCAGCCACATAAACCTTGGCTGCACCGAATTCACCGAGCACCGCAGCGGCTGCGTCGGAATAACCCGGGCCGATCCAGACCGCAGACGGCTCCCCCAAGGTGCGCGCAAGGGTCAACAACTCGCTGGTGACCTTTTTCACCGTGCCATCGGCATGTTCGACAACTACCAAGACCTCAGACATGTGCATCCTCTCTGGAAAGCGAGCCTAGATAAACTTTTGGGTGGCAAGGAATTCGGCTAGCTTGACGCCGCCATCACCATCATCGGTGACAATTGTGCCTGCGGCTTTCGGCGGCCTAGCCGCGAAATCTTCGACGACCGTCCACGCGGCGGACAAACCGAGTTGCGACCCCTCAAGACCTGCATCACTCGTCGATAAAGTCTCAACCGGCTTCTTCTTCGCGGCCATGATGCCCTTGAAGGATGGGTAACGTGGCTCGTTGATTTTCTCCACCACGCTTATGACCGCCGGCATACTCGCCTCAACTGTTTCGAAGCCGTAATCGGTGGTCCGTTGGATTTTGACCGAGGTGCCGTCGACATCAACCTTTTGCGCGAATGTCAATTGGGCAACTCCTAGCCGCTCAGCGACCATCGCCGGCACGACACTCATTCGCGCATCTGTTGATTCCGACCCAAAGAAAATAAGATCAAAATCCCGGCCGGCGAGTATGGTCGCTATGGCGTAGGAGGTCGCTAGCGCGTCAGATCCGTGCAGTGCGTCGTCTACGAGGTGAATGGCCGCATCCGCGCCCATGCTGAGGGCTTTGCGGACCGTCTCGCCAGCGCGCTCTGGACCCATTGTGACGATGGTTACCTCACCGCCATGTGCTTCTTGTAGTTTGAGGGCTTCTTCGACGGCATACTCGTCAAGTTCATTCATTACGCCATCAGCTGCTTCGCGATCTAGAGTTGAGTCATCACTTCGGAGTTTTTTCTCGGCCCACGTATCGGGTACCTGCTTCACACAAACCGCGATCTTCACGCCAACCCCTCATCCAAACGGTCAACTAATAACTTCCAATTTAGCAGCGCCGGCCGATTACGCCACCGTGGGCTCGGCAGACCTTGCACGTACCGAACTAGGGTGCGACCAATGTCACACCGTTTTTCGCCAAGTCGGCCACCCCCGCACCTGCCAGGTTAACCACGCTGGTGAACCCTGCGGCTGCCATCGCATCACTTGCCAGGGTCGATCGGCGCCCGCTGCGGCAGTAGACCGCATAGGTGACGTCCTTATCGAGGCCGGCGATATTGGCAGCAAAAGCCGGATCTTCAAGGTTTATGTTAATAGCGCCTAGCAAATGGCCGCTGGCGAACTCCTCGGGAGTTCTGACATCAACTACGACAACGCCCGGCTCAGCAGCCGCTGACATGAATGCGGTTGGATCTGTGCTGGTGATCGCACTGGAGGTTGAGCCGCAACCCGCAACGAGCAGGGCGACGGTTACAAAATTAACCACCAGGACCTTCTTAAAATTCATTTTGGCGTTTCCGTTCATCACCTAGTGCCCCAACCGCGGTCCCGTTTATACCCCATAGGGTATCGCCGGTTCGTCCGGGGTGCCAAATCCGACGCGGCAGCCACAAACCCGGGCTACCCTCACACCGTGGGTGAAATAACCGAGCAGCAATCCGTGATCAATGTCCGCAACGCCCTAGCCCTACTAGGTGCCCGGGGCGAGGTCCGAGCCCTTGCTGACAGTGCCCGCACCGCGAAGGAGGCCGCCGACGCCCTAGGAATCGAAGTCGGTCAGATCGCGAGTTCACTGATCTTTCTCGCCGATGGCCAACCGGTTCTTGTTATCGCCTCCGGCGGTCACCGCGTCGACACCATGACCCTTGCGGCAATTCTCGAAGTCAGTGAAATAACAAAGGCCAATGCTGACGATGTTCGCAAGGCGACGGGCTTCGCAATTGGAGGCGTTGCACCCGTTGGCCACCCGCACCCGCTGCGCACCATCGTTGACATTGCACTATCTCGCTACGACGAAGTTTGGGCAGCCGGTGGACATCCCCACTACGTGTTCCCAACCAGCTACGACGAACTACTTCGCATCACAGCGGGTGAGGCCGCCGAAGTGGGGGGCTAACCCGTCGCTAACCACGCTCGCCCTTGACAACTAATACGACACCGCCGCCACAAAATAACGCGGCCCCGTCGCTATCAGAGGCGGCCTCGACTTAACCACCTCGAAGACTCCAAGGTAGGTCGAGTCCCAAACAATCCAAAGCGTGACCAACGGGGCCCATGCCGCCACCGCAGTTGGCTATTTCACGCTGGTAGCCTGTTACCGCAATCACCACGTATCGCAATTCATAAGGCGAACATCGCCGAGCAGATGGGCTGCACAACCCGCAGGTGTGGTCACATATACCCGGCCGATAAGCGGCCTACACTCTGGGCATGAGCGTACGGGTATACACCGGGCGACACTCTGATCGTGGAGGTGTCCCATCGGGCTGGCTGCCGTATGTGCCATGGGTCTTAGCCGGACTCACCATCACCGGGCAGATCATCTGGGTCTTGGTGGGCGATCAATCGCGAATCGTGCTCACCATTCTTACTGTCGTCACCTTCTTCTTGGCGAGCGCAACACACGCGTACTTATCCCGCGGACTTAGTTGGGCTGCGGGCTACCTGGCGATCTCGCTCGGCTTTGGCCTGGCGATCGAAGCCATCGGTACCGCAACCCGATTCCCTTTCGGTGACTACACCTACACGAGTCTCCTTGGCCCTGCGCTCCTTGGTGTTCCGATACTCATTCCACTGGCGTGGTCGATGATGGCATATCCATGCTTACTGGCAGCACAGCGCCTGGTGGGCAGCGGGCTTGCCACGGCACTAGTGGGCGGTTGGCTATTCGCCTCGTGGGATCTGTTCCTAGATCCACAGATGGTCAGCGAGGGTGCCTGGCAGTGGAATTCGGTAACCTGGGTACTACCCGGCATACCTGGCATCCCATTACAGAACTTTCTCGGCTGGCTGCTAATGGCATTCGTGCTGATGTGGCTACTTGACCGGCTACCGCGCAAGGTAGTTAAAGACGGCGTGCCCACGTTGCTGCTCACTTGGATCTACCTGTCGAATGTGCTCGCCGCAGCCGTCTTTTTTGACCGTCCCACGGTGGCGCTCTGGGGTGGGGTTTGCATGGGTGTCGTACTCATTCCGTGGTGGTGGCGCGTCTGGAGCCAACCGCGGTGGTGATTAGACAAGCGGTGGTAATTGGCACAATAAGTGCAGTGGGCATTGCGGTGCACACCGCCATAAACCTGCGGCGGTTGCGGGCACCAGCCGCAGCCGGCCCAAAAGTAACCGAACGCGTTAGCGTCCTGCTCCCAGCACGAAATGAAGCCGAACATATCTCCGTCACAGTGCGCAGCATTCTTGCTCAACAGGGCCTCGATGAACTTGAATTGATAGTGCTCGATGACGGCTCAACTGACGATACCGCGGCAATTGTTCGGGCCATTAACGACCCACGTCTGAAATTGGTTGTCGGCGCGGATGATTCATTGCCGGCGGGGTGGCTCGGCAAACCCTGGGCTTGTGCTCGGCTTGCTGACCTAGCCACCGGGTCCGTCCTAGTTTTCGTAGACGCTGACGTTTTTTTCGAGCCGCACGCCATTCGCGGCACCGTCGAACTCCTTCGCAATCACGCATTTGCTCTCGTCTCTCCTTATCCCAGACAGGTCGCAGAAACTTGGTTGGAACGCCTGGTGCAACCACTGATCGTGTGGTCATGGAGTGCGACCGTGCCCTTGCGCTGGGCCGAAACATCAAGTAGGCCATCCTTGGCCGCTGCAAACGGTCAATTCATCGTCGTCGATGCACAGTCCTACCGGGCGATGGGTGGCCATGAAGCCGTGGCTCACGAGGTAATCGAAGATGTGGTACTCATGCGCGCGGTAAAAGTCATGGGCCAACGTGCGGCTACCGCGGACGGGTCAAAAGTCGCCAACTGCCGGATGTACGCAACGGCTGAGGAGGTCGTTGATGGATACACAAAATCACTCTGGTCGGCATTTAACGGCCCCGCTGGATCCATCGCGGTCAATGGACTCCTGCTTACTACTTATGTCTTACCCGCAGCGGCGATGCTCGCGGGGCACCGGAGCACTCGTGTCATCGGCGCCATCGGCTATGCGGCCGGGGTTGCAAGCCGCGCAATGGTCGCAAATCGCACCGGTGAACGCTGTTGGCCTGATGCCTTGGCCCACCCCATCTCGATCGCCGCATTTACCGCACTCAATGCACTTTCTTGGTCTCGGCACCTGCGCGGCGCCAATACCTGGAAGGGTCGATCCATAACCGCGGTTACTTAAATGACATCTGCCTCCTAGGCTGGGGCCGTGCCCGGTAAATCGAAAGTCATAGTCATCGGCGCCGGGGTCGGCGGACTGGCCACCGCGGCGCGGTTGGCCGCAAAAGGCAAGTCGGTGACAGTACTCGAGCAAGCAAATCATTTCGGCGGCAAGCTGGCCGCCTACCGCAGGGATGGCTTTGTTTTCGATACCGGTCCGTCACTTTTCACCCTGCCAGCTGTGTACCGGGATCTTTTCCTAAAGACCGGAGCGCCACTCGAAGAGGCCATTGACCTACAACCCCTCGACCCAGCCTTTCGCTACCAATTCAGTGACGGTGCCACCGTCGTCATGCCCGGCGTGGGCGCTGGCCAATGCGCGGACGCACTCGCTGCCGGGATCGGGGGCAAGGCCGCCGAAGAGTGGCGCACTCTCATCAAACGCGGCGGAGAAATGTGGCAGATCACCCGAGAGCCATTTTTGCAATCACCTTTAGCCGGGTGGCGTAACATCCTCGCACTTGCAAAGAATCCAAGTCATGTGCAGACGGTTGCACCTTTCATGACTTTGCGCTCACTGGGCGAAAAAACTTTCAGCGACAAGCGCCTAGTGACATTACTTGATAGATACGCGACTTACACGGGGTCTGATCCGCGCAAGGCCCCGGCCGTGTTGGCCACTGTCCCGTATGTCGAACAGACATTCGGTACTTGGCATATCGGCGGCGGTGTCAGCTCCCTAGCCGATGCGCTGGTGCAACGCTGCCGAGACCTTGGCGTGGAACTTCACACCAACACGAACGTTACGTCGATAAGTACCACCGGAAACGAGGTGACAGGGGTTCGCACCGGCGACGGCGAAGCATTCATGGCCGATATCGTGGTTGCGAATGCTGATGCCGGCCAGGTCTACGGAAGCCTGCTTAATGACGCCGGTGCCCAAGAGGCCATGAAGGGCATCCGAAAATCAACTCCGTCACTCGCCGGTTTCGTGCTTCTACTCGCCGTGAATGACCGAACCCAAGACCTCAAACATCACAATGTCTGGTTCACCGAGGATTACGATGCTGAATTCGACGCAATATTTGGTCGCAATATCGCCCCTGTCAGCGATCCGACCATCTATGTCTGCGCACCTAGAGATCCGCTCATGAGCCCGGACGCCGATCACGAGTCCTGGTCCGTGCTCGTTAACGCACCGCGCCATGGTGATGGCACGAACGGAACGGTGAATTGGGATGAGCCAGGCTTGGCGGAGCAGTACGCAGATCATGTCTTGGGGGTACTGGCTAGGCGCGGTATGGATATCAGACCTAAGATCCGATGGCGCGAGATTCGAACACCTGCGGATCTGGAACGCGATGTCCGCGCACCCGGTGGTGCGATCTACGGCACTTCAAGTAACGGTGCCCGAGCTGCATTCGCCCGCCCAGCGAATGAGTCACCGGTCGGTGGGCTTTATCTAGTTGGCGGCTCATCGCACCCGGGAGGTGGCTTACCACTTGTAGGCATGAGTGCGGAGATCGTCGCCAATCTAATTAACGGCACTAACCGCGATTAAGACCTAGAGCTTGATAAATCTCTCGGGTAGAGGTTGAGCGATTAAGGGTGTAGAAGTGCAGGCCCGGAGCCCCCAGCGCCAAGAGTTGCTCACCCAAGGTGGCCGCGACTTCGACACCCAGCTCGTGGACAGCTATTTGGTCGCCCTCGATACTTGCAAATCTCTTGGCAAGATCCGCTGGAAATACAGCACCGGAAAGCGCAGCAAACCGCTCAATCTGCGCGACATTAGTCACCGGCATTAATCCGGGCACAATCGGCATGGTGCACCCGTGAACCGAGGCACGACTCACCAGCCGTTCATAATCCTCCGCCCGGAAAAAGAATTGCGTGATGGCAAATTCGGCTCCGGCATCCTGCTTGGCCGCAAGCACCCGCGCATCGTCCTCAATGTCTACGGATTGGGGATGGCCTTCTGGGAATGCGGCCACCCCAACGCTAAATGCACCGAGGGATCTGATGAGTGCAACAAGTTCATCCGCATGCTGCAGGCCACCGGGGTAGTGCACCCACTGGGCGGCAGGTCCGGCGCTCGGATCACCGCGCAGAGCCATTATGGTGTTGACTCCGGCATCGGCGTACTGGGCAATTACTCGCCGAAGATCTTCGACACTGGCATCGACGCAGGTCAAATGCGCAACCGGTAGCAAAGTTGTCTCTTGGGCAATCTGCTTGGTGATTCGCACCGTGCGATCCTGCGTGGATCCGCCCGCACCATAGGTAACCGAAACGAAAGTGGGCTTGAGCGCCTCTAGTTCCCGGACCGTCTGCCAAAGGGCTTGCTCCCCCGCATCACTCTTGGGCGGGAACAACTCGAAGGAGAAACTGCTTCCACCACCAGCGAGTATCGCACCCAGACTTAGTGCGACTTGGCGGCTAGGCATGGCCAAACCCTAACCCAGCGCCCCCCATGCACTTATCCCTAACCAACCGGTCAGCCTCTTTTCCCACTAACCTCTACACTTGGACCATGCCCGCGCGTACTGCAGCACCGAGCAAACTATCGCCATTTGATGCGGCGGAACTACGCCAGCGGGTACAGTGCGCCATCGACGCAGTTTTGGCGCAGGAATCTTCACGACTGACCAAAATTGATACCGCTCTGCTCCCACTTGTTGAAGCCCTGACGGCGTTATTGGCCGGTGGCAAGCGACTACGACCGGCCTTTTGCTACTGGGGCTGGCGCGGTGCATTGGCTGGTGGTCGACCACCGGACAAAATTGACGAACCGGCGATGCGGGCGGCAGCCGCCCTTGAGTTCTTGCAAGGGTGCGCACTCCTCCACGATGACGTCATGGACGGATCGGACACCCGTCGCGGGCAACCAGCCGCCCACCGGCGCTTCGCGAATCTGCACCGTAGCCATTCGTGGCTGGGCTCCCCCGAACATTTCGGCATCGGTGCCGCGATCTTGCTTGGCGATATGTGCCTGTCATGGTCGGACCAAGTGCTTCTAACCAGTGGTATGCCCGATGCTGCACTCAACCGTGCCAAGCCCATCTACGACGAGATGCGGACTGAGCTAATGGCTGGCCAGTACCTCGATCTCCTAGAGCAAGCCCGCGGTGGCGGTTCAATTGAGCGGGCGCTGCGGGTTGCGCGTTATAAATCGGCCAAATACACAATCGAGAAGCCACTGCATCTGGGGGCCGCACTTGCTGACGCCCCCCCAGCGGTGTTCGCGACCTATACCGCATTTGGTCTGCCACTGGGTGAAGCCTTTCAGTTGCGCGATGACGTACTAGGGGTATTCGGCGACCCGAAGGAAACCGGTAAACCAGCCGGTGATGACCTCCGCGAAGGCAAGCGCACGGTGCTAATCGCGATTGCCGCCGAGCGAGCTACGAGTTCCCAGATGTCAGCTATCCGAACCCATCTTGGCGATCCGGCACTTGATCTAGCCGGGGTTGAGAAACTACGTGAAATCATTACGGCAACCGGTGCCCGCGAACAGGCCGAGCAGCTCATCACCAGCCTGCTCGAAACCGCACTCATTGCCATTGAGACCGACGTCATCAACCCGGAGGCGCGGAATATCTTCACCGACCTTGCCCATGCCGCAACTAAGAGATCGGGTTAATTGATTTTCATGCCAAGGCTGGATAAATGAACCTACCAAGGAGCCGAGCCCTTACTCGGTGGTTGCCGCGCACGACCCCACGAACCGTCAGCGGGCCTACTGATCACATAGTTATTGTTGGCGCCGGGCTCGCCGGCCTCTCCGCAGCGATGCGCCTTGCTGGGGCGGGTCGAAAGGTCACCGTGCTGGAGCGCGAACTGGTACCTGGTGGTCGCGCGGGGCGCGTCGACATTGAAACGGCTGACGGCACCTATAAATTTGATACCGGTCCATCCGTCTTGACGATGCCCGATCTGATCGCAGACTGCTTCGACGCCGTTGGCGAGAACATGCAAGATTGGCTGGAACTTAAGCCGGTGGCGCCGCTCTACCGCGCTTTCTACCCCGATGGATCGATTCTTAACGTGCACGCCGACGTTTCGCAGATGGCTCAGGAGATAACCGAAGTCATTGGCGCGGATGAGGCTGCGGGGTATTTAAAGTACGTTGATTTTGTCTCAAAACTCTACAAGTACGAGATGAAAGATTTCATCGACCGCAATATCGATAGCCCATTCGATTTGGTCACCCCGGACCTCGCCAAACTCGTTGCCATCGGGGGCTTTCGCAAGCTAGCTCCGAAAGTGCGTGAATACCTCAAAGATCCCCGCACCGAACGCATCTATTCCTTCCAGGCAATGTATGCGGGCCTATCCCCTTACGACGCACTCGCTCTCTATGCAGTTATCGCCTACATGGATTCAATAGCGGGAGTGTTCTTCCCAACCGGTGGCATGCACGCAATTCCTGTCGCAATGGCAGCGGCCGCCGAAAAACACGGCGTGAGTATCAAATACGCGACCACGGTCACTTCGGTCGAGACCAACGGTGACCGCGCAACCGCGGTGATCACCTCGTCTGGCGAACGCATAGAAGCCGATGTTGTCGTTTTGAACCCAGATCTACCGGTGGCTTACCGAGATCTGCTCGGCAAAAACCCTTGGTCAGTCCGCCGGCTGGACTACTCCCCATCCTGCTTCCTGATGCTCTCCGGATCCGCCGCGAACTACAGCAAGATCGCCCACCACAATATTCACTTCGGCCGAAGCTGGCGCGGAGTATTTGACGAACTAATCGACATGAAGCAGCTCATGAGCGACCCGAGCGTTCTTGTTACTAACCCTTCCCGCTCTGACCCAACTTTGGCACCGGATGGCAAGCATATTTACTACGTTCTCTTTCCCACTCCGAACCTTGATGCGGATATTGATTGGCGAAGCACCGGGCCGAGGTATCGCGATGAGGCGGTACGAGTACTAGAGGAACGAGGCTACGTCGGATTTGGTGACGCCATTGAGGTTGAGAACATCACCACTCCACTAGACTGGCAAGATCGCGGTATGGAACGGGGCGCACCATTTGCGGCCGCTCACTCGTTTATGCAAACCGGACCATTTCGGCCAGGAAACCTCTGGGGTGAAAACGTAGTCTTCACCGGTTCGGGAACCCAGCCAGGTGTTGGTGTGCCGATGGTGCTGGTCTCAGGCCGACTTGCCGCTGAGCGTATTGTCGGAAAGGACCCGAACTATCGCTCGCTCGCGCGCAGGAGTTGAAAGTGAGTTCAAAGGATCTTGATGCCGCTGGCATAACCGACCCGGACTTACGCGCCTCCTATGAAATGTGTCGACAGTTAAACGCCGCGCATGGCAAAACCTACTATTTAGCAACTTTATTGCTGCCACCCGGCAAACGCCCATATGTACATGCCCTGTACGGATTTGCGAGATATGCCGATGAGATTGTTGATGACCTCACTTCCACACTAACCGAGCAGGAAAAAGCCGACTGGCTACTAACCTGGGGCCAAACATTTCTCGATGACCTTGACAAGGGCCATTCAACTGACAGCGTGTGCCGAGCGGTAATCGATACGGTACAACGTTGGGACATCCCCAAAAGTCATTTTGCGGCTTTCTTGCACTCCATGCGGATGGACTTGACCGTTACGCACTATCAAACATTCGATGATCTTTACGAATATGTTTACGGATCCGCAGCTGTTATAGGACTCCAAATGGTGCCAATTCTCGAACCCACCTCACCCGAGGCGGCCGAAAAAGCCAAAGATCTCGGGGTCGCTTTCCAACTCGCTAACTTTGTCCGCGATGTCGGTGAGGATCTTGATCGAGGTCGCGTATATCTGCCACTTGATGAGCTTGAAAGGTTCGGGGTTTATCCCGCCGATCTGCAGGCGCGGATAGCCACCCCCCAAATCAAAAGTGCCCTGCGCTATCAAATCGCCCGGGTGAAGGAATTAGAGGAGCGCTCGCGGCCCGGGATCGCGATGCTCCACCCCTCATCCCGGGACTGCATTGAAGCCGCTCGGGTTCTTTATTGCGGAATTGTCGATGAGGTTGAAAATATTGACTACGAGGTTTTCACCAAGCGCGCATCCGTACCGCTAACGCGCAGGCTAAGTGTCGCGGGACCAGCCTGGGTGCGAGCGCGACGGGCGCGTCGCCGGTTTGGTTCCGGTCGGGTACGCGGTTTACACCAAAATGTGGGCTAGCGCCGCCAAATAGGTGGGCCGGCTTTCGGCGTGCGTTGCACGCCATGGCGCCCGAGCCAAACCCAGCAGCCCAGCGAAAGCAGCACGATTGCGAATCCGAATAGCAAATCCTCAACCGGCGCGAAGGCGAGCCGCCCATCACCGATGAATGGTGGCGGCCCATCCTCCGGTGAGCTACCCCCGATGATGGCTGCATCGTTATAGCGCACAATGCCGAACCCGGTGAACATGCCATTGGTTATGAGTTGGAATAAAACGATAATCGCGTATGAGACCCAGAACACCTTACGCGTAATCAATTTGGTGCGCAGTAAAAATAAATCGATCACGACTACAAGAATGATGGCGAGACACCCAAGTTGTGTGTAAGTCATTATGAGCTTTCCTCATCGCCGACTGTCCAGCCTTTGACCGATCGAACAGCCTCTAAAGTTAAAATTGCCGCGATCGGAATTACGATGAAGAAAAGAACCTCATCAATCGGAACCGCACCTGGCAAATACCATCCGGTGATGCGATCTTTATCAAACCACCAGTGGCCATTAGCGATTGCGTAAACATCCCAACAAAAGAACAAGGCAACCGCTGGGACGATACTCAAGGCCAATCGCTTAGCCCGGCGAAATACCCGGGTTCGGCAAAATACCTCCAGCCAAGCGCTGCCGGCTAGAACGAAAACCAGGATCGCTATATATGACAAATTGGAAGGCACGGTCATATACTCTCCTAACACAACTAAAAATGCACGGGAGCTCCTGCCTAGTGGAGCTGAGAGGGCGAAAGCACGGCTTCGCCGACCGTTCGAACCTGTCCGGGTAATTCCGGCGAAGGGAGGAGTTCAATGTCAATGTTTATGAACGTAGCCTTCAGTGCTTGGAACTATGACGTAACTGTGCTCGAGTTGCTGGCTGTAATTACCGCATTCATCGGAATCGGCCTAGCAATACGCGGGACGCGATGGGCTTGGCCGTTCTATTTCCTCTCAAGTGCCCTTTACGGCTGGCTGCTTTGGGAGTACGCCCTTTATGGCACCGCGGCCCTGCAATTGGTGTTTATTGGTGCCGCAATCTGGGGGTGGTTCGGCTGGGGGCCAAAATCCATCACCCCAACCACCGTCAGCAACCGCACCCGCTTGCTCCTCTTGGTTGGCAGCCTCGTGGCCTGGCTCGCCTTGGTGCCCGTCCTTGCGGCCATCGGGGATCCGGCCCCTTGGCCCGATACTTTTGTCTTTGTCGGCAGTGTCGTGGCCCAAGTGCTGATGGTCCGTGAGTACGCGGAGTCATGGGTACTTTGGATTGTCGTCAACGTTGTCGGAGCAGTTCTTTACGCCACGCAAAACCTCTGGTTCACCTCGTTGTTTTACGCGGTGCTAATTGTGCTGGCGGTCATTGGCCTGCGCAGTTGGCTCGCAAAACGGGCACCGCTGCTAGACCCGGTGCACCCGTGAGCCCGTCAACTGGGCGACCACGAACAATCGGGTTACTCGGCGGTGAATGCACCGGCAAGACCACCCTGGCCCAGGCCTTGTGCGGGCGACTTGACGCCGTTTCAGTACCCGAGTACTTGCGCGAGTTCGTCAGCACGACAGGGCGCGCGCCTACGGCATCCGAGCAACCTAAAATCATGCAGACTCAAGTGGCCGCGGAAGCCAGTGCCTTGGCTCGGACCGGCCCTCAAACACTTATTGTTTGCGACCCCGCTGCCATAATGACGGCCATCTACAGCATCGCTTATTTCAATGATTCTTCCCTGCTTGAGCCGGCGACCTTGCACGCCATGACGTACCGAACTTTGATCTGGTGCGGTACTGACATCCCATGGGAACCAGATGGTGACCAACGCGATGGTCCGCAATACCGAGCACGGGTGGATGAATTGATTTTCGAGGTGGTGGGAAATCTGCTGGCACCTGCCGGCATCGAAGTAAATCGAATTGACGGCACCGTCGAAGACCGAGTGCTGGCAGTCTTGCCGCTACTGGAGCACTAGGTAGTACTTGACCCGCCCCGGCAAGCGTGGCAACAGCACCGGCGCGGTGGGCGTACCTAGAATCACAAGGGTGGAGAAGTCTGTACCGGACCCGTTAGTCGGGCAGACAATTGATGGGCGCTACTTGGTGCGTGCGCGCCTCGCCCGAGGCGGTATGGCAACTGTTTACGAGGCTGTTGATTTGCGGCTGGACCGCGTGGTTGCCCTAAAAGTAATGCACCGCCACCTCGCTGAGGATCCGGATTTTGTTGCCCGCTTTGAACGTGAGGCCAAATCGGCGGCGCGCCTGTCGCACCCACATGTCGTGGCGGTCTATGACCAAGGACACAGTGACAACCTGATCTACCTGGCAATGGAGATGGTTCCGGGACGAACTTTGCGCGATGTGATGCGCGACTTCGGGCCGTTAACACCCGAGCAGGCCCTAGTCATTCTTGACCCGGTGCTCGAAGGCCTCGCTGCCGCCCATGCGGCCGGTTTCGTACATCGCGACATTAAGCCTGAGAATGTGCTTTTGGCCGATGACGGTCGGGTGAAAGTTGCCGACTTCGGTTTGGCACGCGCCGTTTCGACTTCGAATACCAGCGCCACCCAGGGGTTGATTATGGGCACGGTCGCCTATCTTTCACCTGAACAAGTTGAGCACGGTGATGCCGACGAACGCTCAGACCTTTATGCCGCAGGGATCCTGCTTTTCGAAATGGTAACCGGGCAGGTCCCCCATGCGGGCGACAGCCCGCTCTCGGTCGCCTATGCACATGTCAACAGTGACGTGCCAGCGCCGTCCACAATGCGGCCGATAATTCCACCTGAGATCGACGCCCTAGTTATTCACGCAACACGGCGCGAGGCTAGTTTGCGATACCAGCGGGCCGCCGAGTTTCTCGCCGATGTAAAAAGGGTTCGCATTAACCTGCCACCACCTAGGCCGTTCGTGGAATCACATGACACCTTGGTGGTAGACGCGTCCGTCGCAGCCCGCCTCGCTGCTGGGAAACCGGTTGCAGCAAGGCCGGTAGTTTCGCCACCAATAGCCGACGTCAGACACCGTCGACGGCGCAAGGGACCTTGGGTCGCATTAGTAATCGTGCTCGTGGTTCTCGGGGCCGGTATCGGCGGTTGGTTACTCGCCACCGGTAAATCAGTACCTACTCCTAATATCGTTGGTCAGTCCACTGCGGCTGCCACCGCAACTCTTGGTGCTGCCGGACTCTCACTGGTTGTTATCGAGGAACAATTCAGTGAAGAAGTACCCGCCGATCTGGTCATCAGTAGCGACCCAGCACCAGGTGCGGCGGTCCGCGAGACGGGTGCGGTCGGCGCCATTATTTCCAAAGGCCCGGAGCGTTATGTCATACCAAAAGTGCAAGGGCTCACCGCCGCCGAAGCTACCGCAGCGTTAACGGGTGCTAATTTGGTAATTGGCTCTACCACCTCGGTATTTGACGACAAGGTACCCGCGAACGCGGTGGCTAGTACGACTCCGGAGACAGGGACCGAAGTCAAACCGGGCACCCGCGTTGATATTTCTATCTCTAAAGGACCAAAGCCGGTGCCCATCCCCCAGGTGGTGGGCAAAAAAGCTGGGGTCGTAGCTAGCGCCCTTACTGATCTTGGCCTGATCGTGCTCACCAAGGAGAAGTTCTCGGAACAGATCGCCGAGGGTCTGGTGATCGCTGTTCGGCCGGCCGAAGGCACCGTGGTCAACTCCGGTACCGAGGTTGAGCTAGTTACCTCCAAGGGTCCGCCGCCGGTCGAGGTACCCAGTCTCGTCGATCTGCCCAAGAAAAAGGCCATCAGCACCCTTAAGGGCCTTGGCCTAAAACCGAAGGTCATCGAGGCTGCAGCGACACCACTTGACCGGGTCTATTCCCAAGACCCGCCGGCCGGCACCATGATCCCAAGGGGCGGTCAAGTCATTATTCGTATTATCTAGACATAGCATTTGGTCCCCTTTGATGAACGGAACACCATGCCAGATCTACCAGATCTACCAGATCTACCGGATCTACCAGATGCCACCCGGCTGGCTCTTGCTATCCCGGCAGATATCTTGGCCTTGGATGAATCCCAAATGCGCCGCCTCGGCTACGAGGTTGTTGATCGGGTCATCGAGCACCTGACCACCATCGGTCAGCAACGCGCATTAACTACTGGTGACCTAGACACCCTGACCGCCCAATTAGGTGGACCAATCCCCCAGCAGGGCTCCCCGATTTCGGGAAACCTCACCACCCTCGCTGACATCGCGCTGGCCAATCAGCAACATGGCGAGCATCCGCGTTATTTCGCCCGCGTCCCCGGCCCATCCTCATACCCAGCGATCCTGGGTGAGTGGCTAGCCACCGGAATGCAGTCGGTGGCCTCATCATGGGGTGGCGGATCTGGACCAAGCACCCTTGAAACCATCGTCTGCGCATGGCTGCGCGATGGGATGGGCTTGGCCCCATCATGTGAGGGAGTACTACTTTCTGGCGGCTCAATGGCAAATATCACCGCGGTGATCACCGCGCGCAATTTTAATGGCCCGGGCGTCATCTATCTTTCGGATCAAACCCATTCCTCAATCAACCGCGGCCTGCCCGCGATCGGGCAGCCTACTGAGCATATTCGCATTCTCGCGACCGACGACACTTTTAGGCTCAACCCACTCGATCTCAAAACCGCCATCGAAACCGATATCGAAAATGGGTTACACCCGATGCTGGTCATCGCCACCGCGGGAACCACCAATACAGGTACCGTCGACGACCTGCCCGCGATTGGCGATATCTGTGAATCGTTTAAGATGTGGCTGCATGTCGATGGTGCTTATGGCGGCCCAGCCGCCCTTTGCGAGCGCGGCCGATCAGCACTCCCAGGCCTAGACCGAGCTGACTCGTTCGTTACCGACCCACATAAGTGGCTGTTTCAGCCTTATGACATCGCCTGCCTGTTCGTCAAAACTCCCGGCGCCCTTGAGCAGACCTTCGCTATGAACCCCGAGTACCTCAAAGACGTCTCCGGTGGCGCCGTCGAAATGCAAAACCGAAGCCTTGAACTAACCCGCCGAAGTCGCGCCGTCAAACTCTGGCTCACCTTCCGGTCCTATGGACTTCAAACTCTGGCCGATGCGATAAATCGCGGCATTGGCTTGGCGGAGTACGCCCAATACCTAGTAGAGCAGGACGAGCGACTAGAAGTCATCACCCCGGCGGCCTTAGGCATCGTGACTTTCGCTGGAGTAAATGCCAATGCCGCAGACCACGTGCGAGCAGCCGCCGAACTCACCGAGGATGGTTACGCCGTGGTCTCAAGTACGGTGTTAAAAGGTCGCACCGTACTGCGCCTATGCACCATCAATCCGAGCACCAGCACCGATGACATCGCTGGCACCCTTGCCCGCCTGGCGCAGTTTCTCAGCCGAGGCTAGCGCCCTCGTGTTCGAGTAATGCCCGTTTAACCGCCAGGCCATAGCCATAGCCGCCAATCCCATTCGCCGAAACAACTCGATGGCAGGGCACGAAAGGTGCCACCAGATTCGCCGAGCACGCCGTGCCCACCGCACGATAGGCACGCGGCCGACCCGCCCGCGCTGCCAAACCGCCGTAACTATCAATGGATCCAGGTTCGATGGTGCGCATTGCAGTCCACACCTCCTGCTGGAATGGCCCGCCGGGTTGTGCAACCTCAACTTCGTCAAGGGCTGTTAACTCACCCGCGCGATAGCGTTGCAGCACGTTTTCCAGGTCGGCGAGTTTGGCTTTCTTGAATATTAATTCCGGTGACAGTCTGGACCGGATGTCAGCGATACCCAGAAATGACGAAGCCACCACTACGCGATCGTCGACCACGACCGTGACGGTGCCACCGGGTATTTTGATGCTCGTGTAAGGCAATTGCGCCAATGAGCTGCCTTACCGGGTAATGAGCATGTCGGCGACCAGAAAAGCCAACTCTAGGCTTTGCTCTCGATTCAACCTGGGATCGCAGGCGGTCTCGTAGCGGTCCCCAAGATTATCCTCCAACACGCCGCCGGTGCCACCGACACACTCGGTGACGTCATCACCGGTTAATTCAATATGGATCCCACCGGGTAAGGTACCGAACCCACGATGTACTTCGAAGAAGCCCTTGACCTCGTCAATAACATCATCGAAAACCCTGGTCTTGTGTCCGGTTGTTGCTTCCCGGGTGTTGCCATGCATTGGATCACAAACCCACACCACCGGCACGCCACTGGCATCGACTTTTTGGACGATACCGGGTAACACCTCGCGTACCTGACCTGCACCCATCCGAGTTATGAGGGTAAGTCGGCCGGGAATTCGATTTGGGTTTAGCCGTTCGGCAATCTCCACAATGTCATCGGCCACGGCCGTCGGGCCAACTTTGACTCCGACCGGGTTGTGGATCACCGATGCAAACTGCACATGGGCCGCATCAAGTTGCCGGGTGCGCTCCCCGATCCACAGGAAGTGTCCGGAGACGTCATAGGGCGAACCCGTTCGCGAGTCAATGCGGGTCATCGCACGCTCATAGTCAATGGACAACGCTTCATGCGCCGCGAAGAACTCAACCCGTTTGAACTCGTCCGGATTGGCACCGCACGCGTGCATGAAAGACAGAGCACGATCAATTTCAGCCGCCAACGTGTCGTAGCGCTGACCCGCGGTTGAGTCGCGCACGAAATCCTGATTCCAGGCATGTACCTGACGCAGATCCGCATAGCCACCCTGGGTAAATGCCCGAACGAGATTTAGTGCGGCGCTAGATGCGTTATAGGCCCGGACTAACCGCCGCGCGTCTGGGCGACGGGCTTGCTCGGTGAACTCCATCGAGTTCACCGCATCGCCAAAGTACGAGGTCAACTCAACACCATCGCGTAATTCAGTCAATTTGGTGCGTGGCTTGAAGTACTGCCCCGCCAATCGGCCGACCTTAACCACGGGTAGTGACGCCGCGTAGGTCAAGACCACTGACATCTGAAGCACCGTTTGCAGTCGAGAACGAATTGAGTCAGCGGTATTGGCCTCGAAGGTTTCGGCGCAGTCTCCACCCATCAGGACGAATGCTTCGCCCCGGGCCGCCGCTGCCAACCGCTCCAGCAAAATATCGCATTCCCCGGCGAATACCAGCGGTGGCAAGGTCCGCAATTCGGCCACCGCGCGGGCCAATTCACCGGCATCTGGCCATGGCGGCTGTTGGTGGGCGGGTAAGTCCGGCCAGTTAGCTAGTTGCCCCGGGCGCACTTGATCTGGAGCAGGTGCTGCGGACATGGGCCAAGGGTAGAGCAGGTTCAGCCAAAGAAGGCGGTTGCCTCTGCATACCGGGCCAAGGGCACTGTTTTCAGTGCCCCGGTAGCCACCGCCAACGGCACCCGAACGATGTCGGTGCCCTGCAGGGCCACCATCTTGCCCCAGTCCTGATCCATAGCCGCGGTGACCGCATTAAGGCCGAAGCGGGTTGCCAGCACCCGGTCAAATGCGGTTGGGGTGCCGCCGCGCTGCACATGGCCGAGCACCGTGGTTCGAGCCTCTTTGCCGGTGCGAGTTTCGATCTGGCCGGCCAACCACTCGCCGATTCCCGACAACTTGACATGGCCGAAGGCATCGAGGGTGGCGTCCTTGGTGATGAGATCACCGTTTTTGGGTAGTGCGCCTTCGGAAACCACCAGAATCGGTGAATAATGGGACCGGAACCGAGACTCAACCCAGCCCACCACCTCATTTAGGTCAAATGGCACTTCTGGAATCAAAATGCCGTTCGCGCCGCCAGCCATTCCCGAGTGCAGGGCAATCCAGCCGGCGTGCCGGCCCATGACCTCGCAAATGAGTACCCGGTGGTGTGACTCCGCGGTGGTATGTAGGCGATCAATCGCTTCGGTCGCGATCATCACTGCGGTATCGAACCCGAAGGTGTAGTCCGTCCCGCTTAGATCATTGTCAATTGTTTTTGGTACGCCGACCACCGAAATACCATATTCATGCAGGACGGTCGCCACACCGAGAGTGTCCTCGCCGCCGATGGCGATCAACGCGTCTATGCCAAGGTCACTTAGATTCTTCTCGATCGTCTTGATACCGCCATCAACTTTTAGTGGGTTGGTGCGCGATGAGCCAAGAATGGTGCCGCCGCGGGGCAAGATGCCGCGGACCGCATCGATATCCAACGGCATGGTGACACCTTCGAGTGGGCCTTTCCAGCCATCGCGAAACCCGACAAAGGAAAAGCCGTAATCACTTACCCCACGTCGCACGATGCCACGAATAACAGCATTCAGGCCCGGGCAGTCACCGCCCCCGGTCAATACTCCAATGCGCATGATCGCAGTCCCCGCCCCTGGCCGGTTTGCTAATGAATGTAAACGCTATCAAGGCCCGGTCACCATTGGAGTAGCCAGTTGCTCGGCCGTTACCGGACCGCCCACGCTCCGGTAGCTAAAGTGCAACCCATGGAACCACCGGGCCGGTCCGCGACCTCGGCTATTTTGGCAATCGACGCCGGCACCACCGGCGTAACCGCCTTGGTGGTGACACCGACCGGCTTGGTCGTGGCCAATGGGTACGCGCAATTCCCGCAGTACTTTCCAGCCGATGGTCAAGTTGAACATGAACTTAGCGAGATTTGGGCAGCGACGTTGACCGCGACCCGAGCAGCTTTGGCCAATACCGATCTTCCGATCAGCGCGATCGGCATCACCAATCAGCGTGAGACCATCTGCTTTTGGGACCGCGAAACCCTAGGTTCGGCGCGACGCGCCATCGTCTGGCAAGACCGTCGAACCGCGAAAATGTGTGAGCAGCTTCGCAGTGCTGGACACGAGCCAAAAGTCACCGGTTTAACCGGGCTACGCCTGGATCCATATTTCTCGGCAACCAAAATATCTTGGGTGCGCGAAAATGATGAACAAACTTGGAGTCAGGTCCAAAGCGGTCGAGTGGCCATCGGAACTATCGATTCTTATCTCATTGCCCGAATGACCCGCGGACTTCATCACGTAACCGATGCGACCAACGCTTCGCGCACCATGTTGTACAACCTCGACACCGGTACCTGGGATCCTTGGCTCTGCGCGCTTTTTGGGGTGCCGGTCGAGGCCCTCCCGAGCATCGTCTCGTCATATGGGGCGATCGGTAATAGTGACCCTGCGAGTTTCCTTGACCTCGATGCTCCTATTGCCGGCATTGCCGGCGACCAACAAGCGGCTCTGGTCGGCCAGGCGGGTTTTACCGCGGGAGCAGCCAAGTGCACGTATGGCACCGGTTCCTTCCTGCTAGTGCACACCGGAGCCCAGCGAGCGTCATCGGCTAATGGCCTACTGACCACCGTTGCACTTCAACACCCGGGCGGTCGACGTGACTATGCACTCGAAGGTTCGGTATTCGTCACTGGGGCAGCCGTCCAGTGGCTTCGTGACGGGCTAGGGATCATCGAGAGTGCTGACGAAGTGGAGGCGCTGGCCCGCAGTGTGCCCGATGCCGGCGGCGTCGTTTTTGTTCCGGCGCTCACCGGCCTTGGCGCACCGGATTGGGATCCTTATGCCCGCGGGTTGATCATTGGCATCACCCGTGGCACCACCAAAGCGCACCTGGCGCGGGCCACCCTTGATGCAATCGCCTACGAAATCGTTGACCTAGTGCAACTCATGCGCGCCGAAGGTGGCGTCGACCTTGCGGTCTTGGCTGTTGACGGTGGCGCCGCCGTCAATGACTTGCTCTGTCAATTACAGGCCAATGCACTCGGTATCCCAGTGGACCGATCCGCCGAACTACAAACAACCGGCCTCGGTGCCGCTTTCCTGGCCGGCCTGGGCACCGGCGTGTGGACCTCTACCGATGAACTGATTCAGACCCGGCGAAGTTCTGGGATTTTTGGACCAGGTGCCGCGGACCTAACAGGTCACGCGCGGTGGCGCGCCGCCGTTAGGCGCAGTACCGCATGGGCCAGCGACTAGTTTTTCGAATCCACCAAGGACTGCGCATCGGCTCGATCACCCTTGGCAATTAACTCCTTTGCCCGGGTGGCATACATGTCTACATACTCCTGACCGGACAATGTCATCAACTCGTACATGACTTCATCGGTAACCGAGCGCAGGATGAAGCGGTCATCCTCGAGTCCCTCGTACCGGTCGAAGCCCAGCGGCTTACCCACACGAATACCGACCCGGCGCAGCCTGGGCCTGATTACCCCGGGCGGTTGGATCTCATAGGTGTTGATCATGGCGACCGGGATAATCGGGGCTTTTGCTTCCAGCGCCATTCGAGCCGCACCGGTTCGACCGCGATACAAAGTGCCATTTGGTGACCGGGTGCCTTCTGGGTAGATACCGAGCAATACCTGCTCGCCAAGGAGCCTGGTCGCGGTGTCGATCACGGCTTCGGCACTGCGCCCCCCGGATCGGTCAACAGGCACTTGGCCTACCCCGTTGAAGAAAAGCTTGGTGAAGTAGCCCTTAATGCCCCGGCCGGTGAAGTAGTCACTTTTCGCGAGGTAGGTCAACCGGCGATTGAGAACAACGGCCAAGAAAAACGAGTCAGAGAAAGACAGGTGGTTACTGGCGAGTATCACAGCGCCTGAATCCGGCACATTCTCCCGGCCTTCGACCCAAGGCCGAAACAGCACGCGCAGCCACGGGCCAATCACCCAGTGCTTAAGCACCCAGTAGAGCACCCTGATCTCCTTGATCGCGCGAATCTTTCAACTGCTTGGTGGCACACTAGCGGCTATGCCTCTGATGCCTGATGCGCAGCCGTTCGCATTTGACGGCCCCGAGTCCAATTCGGTGGCTGTTTGTGTCCTGCATGGATTCACCGGGTCCCCCAAATCGGTGACCCCGTGGGGTAAGGCCCTGGCCGCCGCCGGATGGACGGTTCGGGTGCCGCGGCTCCCCGGGCATGGCACCCGCTGGCAGGATATGAACATCACAACTTGGGAGGACTGGTACGCCGAGGCCGATCGCACCATTCGCGAGCTCATGGGAGCACATGACAAAATCTTCGTCATGGGCCTGTCGATGGGTGGTTCGCTAAGCCTGCGCATTGCCGAGCAGCATGGATCCGCCATCGCCGGCATGGTGCTGATAAACCCGGCCGTGCACTCAGAGCGCCCTGACCGCCACCTACTACCCCTCATCTGGCGCTTCATCCCGTCTTTCCCCGGGGTGTCAAATGACATCGCCAAACCCGATACCGACGAAGGCGCCTACGACCGCCTACCGCTCAAGGCGGCCTATTCACTCACCAAATTGTGGGCAGCGGTTAAAGCCGATATTGCCAAAGTAACCCAACCGTTGCTGATTTTTCATAGTGAACAAGACCACTTGGTTGAGCCGTCCAACACGGTTTGGATTTTGGCCAACACCCGATCCACCGACAAGACCGACGTGCTTCTCACGCGGTCATTTCATGTCGCAACTGTTGACTATGAAGCCGATGTCATCGAAAATGGCAGCATCGATTTCGTTCGACGCATCACCGCAAGCTAATGACGCCCCCGCACCCTGAACACGCAGACGACGAAGCCGACTCGGCACAAGATAGCGCTTGGGCAGCCATCGTCGCCGATCTCTCCGGTGACATGCACATGGATATTGGCGACCTAAATAGCCAAATGGGTCAAGAGGACGAGCCCGATCCATTAATTGAGGAATTGCTATCCGAGGGCAGTTTCGAGCCACCTGAGCCGCCGCCGATCCCCATACCCGACACCATCGGCAGATTCGCTTGGGCCGGTGCCATCGGCGGACCGATACTGCTGGTGGTCTTCTATCTCCTAGGGCTCGGTGGTTTCTTGACCACCGTGGCACTCCTTGCCGCCATCGCCGGCTTTATCACCTTGGTCGCCCGCAAACGCGAACGAGTACCGGGTGTCGATGAGCGTGACGACGGCGCCGTTGTTTAGGCCGACGAGAATCTTGGTGCCGTCAACTTCAACGCCGATACTTAAAGCCAGGTGTTCAACCTAGGGGTGCTCGCGCTTGACGCGTACCCAAGTGACGTCTTCGTCGTTACCAACAAAAGTTACCTGCTCTGTTGCATCGGCAGCGGTATCCAAATCCCATTCGGTGACGCCGCCAGATGTTGCTTCGCTCATTACCGCGTCAAGGCCAAGTGCCCGCATTGCGCCCAGGCCACGACAAACAAGGCATTCGGGATGCGCGCTCGAATCCACATGCTCACCGTGTGGCCCGACCACGGTCTGCGCAGCCCAAGTGAGGAGTTGCTGGAGGCCGACCACGATCGCGGTTGGGTCAAATGACCGCTGTTCCTCGCTCATGCTTGCCGCCAGATGGACTCATCGGGCTCGAAGGCGATTACTACCTGTTGCGCCCGAACTACTGCACCCTTCATAACGCACCTACATAAAACTGGCGGCAGCGCCAACACCCGCCGGGTGGCACCAACAACGATAATCGCGTTATCGCCGAGCCGACCCACCTTGATGACCTGATCTGCCGGATCGGCAAGTGGAATCCGCCACTCATAACCCGAGACCGTCGGCAGCACCCCGCTGGGGACCCTCTTGGTGAAGGCGCAGTCTGCCGGTTGGCGCCGCACTGATACGGGTAGTTTGCGCAGCCCGGACTTACCTATCGGTTCAGCCGCCTTAAATGGCACGGTGATGATCGGAGTGTTTACTAGGTCAGCGCGTAGTGCGCGAACCCGCTTGCGCTGCTTTTGCGCCCACTTACGTGGCCAGTTATCACTGCTAATCGGGTACCGATTGACAAATACCGCATCGACGTGATGCCCGAGCAGGGTCAAGGTAGCAAGATGTCGACGTGTTTCAGCCAACACAACTTTCTCCGGCGTTGTGACCAGCCGCACCACACTACCTACACCCGAGAGCGCATTCTTAACTCGACCTAGGTCTGCGGCTAACTCCTGAACCGCGGTTAGCACTGTTGCCTTCGCAGCAACCGGACCGCGCGCTGCGCGGGCAACCGCGAACCCTGGTGTCAAGATCACCGCAAGCAGTTGCTCCAAGGCTTCAGGCAGCGCCAAAAGGCGAGCGGTTTCGGCGGTCGGGCCGCCGTCAACGACAACAACATCAATTTCCGGGTCCGCCAGCAAATCGGTCACCGCCAGCAGTGACAGCAACTCGTCAATACCTGGAAGGATCGTCAACTCAGCCGCATGTATCGGGTCGACACCGGATTCGGTGAGTAACTCCACCGCAATTGCCTGTAGGGCCCGCCAGGAGGCGATGCGCTGGGTATGTGCGTCGAGGATGGTGACCGAAAGCTTCTTGTTAACGACATTCGCGGCCCCAGGGCTCATGGGCAAAGCGAGTACGTCACCGCATGAATGCGCTGGGTCGGTCGAGACTAAGCGCACCCGGCGACCGGCATCGGCTAACTGAACGGCGGTCGCGGCCGCGAGGGTTGATTTCCCGACGCCGCCTTTGCCGCTAAACAGAACCAGACGAACTTGATTCGACACGTTTCTTTAGTCCTTTAAGTGCGGTGTCGACGATGACGCGCTCGGCTTTCCGCTTAATCATGCCGATCATCGGTATCTTCACATCAACGGCGAGTTGGTAATGCACCGTTGTCGTTCCGTCACCATTTTCGGTTAGTGTGTAACTTCCATCCATCGCGGTGAGCATCTCGGCCTTGGTTAAAGTCCACGAAACCGAATTGTTGTCATCCCAGTCGTATTCAAGTTCATAGGTGTCCTTGATCGGACCCGACGCCAAACTAAACCGGGCATCGGCAGGGCGGGAATCCTCCTCGTACACGGACAGCACCTCAACGGCTGAAATACTGTCGCTCCACTGCGGATATGCGGCAAGGTCTGCGATAACCGACATGATCGCTGCTGGTGCAGCATCGATGACAATGCTGGACTCGGTCCTATCGCTCATCCTGCCTCCCTTGCTGCCGTTCACCGGACCGGAGCCAAAGGCTACTACCTAACCGGGCTCTCCTAGAGGTCAATGACGAAGGGGAGTTCATTCCCGTGAAAATGCCCCACATTCATGCATTCGGTCTTGCCAATGCGAGCCCGTGCCCGCAGGGGTTGATGCACATGGCCAAATAGGTGCAAGGCCGGTGCAAATTCCTTTAGGTACTCCAAGATGGCGTGACTGCCAGTTTCGAATCGGCGCGCGACGATGTCATAAGTCAACTGCGGCACCGCTGGCGGAATGTGGGTGAACAAGACATCTACCGGCCCTAATGCTTGGATTTTTTCAGCGTATTGCTCCTCGGTGAGTTCATAAGGGGTGCGCATCGGGCTCGCCAATCCACCACCGACAAATCCCATGCGGATCCCATTGACGCTGATCGTCGCACCGTCAACAACTTGGTGTCCCTCCTTTAGAAACTCTGGCCATAAGTCAGGTACGTCAACATTGCCGTAGGTCAGCAGTGCCGGAGTTGGCATCGCATCGAATAACTCTTGATACTGCTTCCGGATCATCACCTCGAGTGCGCTCCACCGATCAGCATGATCGAACACCCCGCGATCACGCCACGCTGCAGTACTGAGTTCACGCGCTTCATCGAAGCGGTTCTCGGTGCGCGCCTCGATATACGCCCGAGTGTGTTCAGGTCCAAAAAGATCCGTATAGATCCCCCTGGTTGGATCGTCATAATCTAAGAACAGAATTAGGTCGCCGAGGCAGACGAATAAGTCTGATCCCTGCCCGGCGCGCGCCAATGCCTGGCTGGCCCCATGTACATCGGAAACCACGTGCACCCTCACCGTGGATCACCCGGTTGCCTGCACCCCTCGAGTTCATCCTCAAGCGCCCACCTCGTGCCATCAAGGCCCCGGTCCGAGAACACCGTCAAGGCTAATTCCGGCCACCAGCGGTCCCAGTGAGCCCGATCGGCAACTGCCGCGGCAGGTAACGCCCGGTCAACCACCAAAGAAGTCTCTGCCACAAGATCCACACTGGCCATGGGCTTGAGAATGCCATGAAGGGGCAACTTGCGCCCCTTGTGGGGGAACGAGCATCACAATTGCCTCACTTGCGAGTCGAATTTGGGCTAGCGTTATGTCTAGATTCACCCTCCCGTGAAGGTTCGTAAATAAGAAAGGAACCACGCCGTGCTGAAGGAGTTCTCTGTTCCGGTAATCGTCCCAGCCCCCACCTCGGGTAGCTTGGTCGACCACATCACCGAAAATGCCGAGCAGGTACCAGATCGAGTTATTTTCTCGGTGCCGCGCGGGGCCGCTTGGGTAGGTATCACGGCCAAGCAATTCAATGACGATGTCAAGGCGATCGCCAAAGGCATCATCGCGAACGGGGTCGAGCCGGGCCAACGCATTGGCATCATGTCGCGCACCCGATACGAATGGGCATTGGTCGACTACGCGGTCTGGTACGCCGGAGCAACCAGTGTGCCGATCTACGAAACCTCATCGGCGGAGCAGGTGCAGTGGATCCTTAGTGACTCAGGCGCCGTTGCCGTATTCCTCGAGACCCACAAGCACAAGGCAGTCTTCGACCAAGTTGCAGTTCAATTGCCCGATGTCACTCGCATCTGGGTATTAGATGACGGCATTCTTGACACACTTAAGTCAGCCGGCCGCGATGTCAGCGACGCCGAACTTGAATCCCGGCGCGCCACCTTGAGCCCCGCCGGGGTCGCTACCATCATCTACACCTCCGGTACCACCGGGCGCCCGAAGGGCTGCGTGCTCACGCACAGCAACTTGATGTTCGAGGTCGACAACGTGGTACAAGGTCTTAAGGAGGTGTTCTTGGTCGAAGGGTCCTCAACCCTGCTGTTCTTGCCAGTTGCCCACGTGTTCGGTCGCCTTATTCAGTTGGGCTGCGTTCGAGCCCGCGTGCGTCTTGGCCACACCGCCGATATCAAGGAGCTACTACCAAACCTTCAAACCTTCCAGCCGACCTTCTTACTTGCGGTGCCCAGGGTTTTCGAAAAGATCTACAACTCCTCGCAGCAAAAAGCCAATGCCGCAGGCAAGGGGCACATCTTTGAAACCGCAAGCCAAGTCGCCATTGACTACAGCAAGGCCCTTGATGACGGTGGCCCCGGCATCGGCCTGAAGCTCAAGCACGCGGTTTTCGATCGTCTGGTTTACAAGAAGTTGCGCGCTGCAATGGGTGGGAAACTGAAATGGGCGGTTTCCGGGGGTGCGCCGCTCGGCTCCCGACTCGGCCACTTCTTCCGCGGTATCGATGTCACCATTTTGGAAGGCTATGGCCTGACCGAAACCAGCGCCGCGACCACAGTCAGCCGGCCCGATGCCCTGCGCATCGGCACCGTGGGCCAGCCACTACCGGGCGCCAGCGTCAAGGTGGCCGATGACGGCGAATTGCTGCTCGCGGGTGCCCAGATCTTCGCCGGCTACTGGAATAACCCAGCCGCCACCGCGGAGGCCATCGAGCCGGACGGCTGGTTTCACTCCGGTGATATCGGTGAAATCGACGACAAGGGCTTTGTTCGAATCACCGGCCGCAAGAAGGAGCTCATCGTCACCGCCGCCGGCAAGAATGTGGCACCGGCAGTGCTCGAGGATCGAATTCGCGCCAATTGGCTGATTTCGCAGTGCATGGTCGTTGGCGATGCCCAGCCCTTCATCGCAGCACTTGTCACCATTGAGCCCGAGGCCTTTCCGGCTTGGCGCACGCAAGCCGGTAAACCAGACTCTGCAACCGTCGCCGACCTTCTCACCGACGCGGACCTCAATGCTGAGGTGCAATCAGCGATCGACGAGGCTAACAAGGCTGTGTCGCAAGCTGAGGCCGTCAAGAAGTTCGTGATCTTGCCTCATGATTGGACGGAGGAAGGTGGCCAGATGACACCTTCGATGAAGTTGAAGCGCAATGTCGTCATGAAGGAGTGCGAAGCCGATATCGCGGCCCTCTATTCATGAGCCCAGTTGTATTCGTGAGCCCACCGATCTAGTTGACTACCCGGCCAATCCCGGTGAAGTGCCGGGCGTACCAAGGTGCGAGCACATTCGTGATGACAACGCCGTCACGCGGATTTGCGGCATGCACCATTTTGCCACCGCCAATGTAGAGGCCGACATGGTGCACGCTGCCACCGAAGTAAAAGACCAGATCACCTGGTTCGGCCTGACTGAGGGGAATCTTGCGCGATGTTTGATACTGCGAATAGCTGTAGTGCGCCAAGGAGACTCCCCCTTGACGCCACGCGCTCATTGTTAGGCCAGAACAGTCAAATGAACTCGGACCGGCTGCCGCCGCAACATATCGATCGCCAACTTGTGACAGGCCATACCTGACCGCAGCCATCGCCCGGGAGCCAACCGAATAACCCCCGCCGCTGGTACTGCTGCTATTGAGTGCTGCCTCGGCCGCTGCCGCCGCGGCAAACGAGGCCTGACGTTCACTGGCCGCCATTGCCGCAAGGCGTTGCCGCTCCGCCGCCTCCAAGGAATTTAAAATAGCCTCCGCATCTGCGAGCCGTTCATCGGCTTCCTTCTTGGCATCGGCCATTTCCACCCGCACCTGCCGGGCGGCCTCCTCTTTTTGCTGCAGGGCTGCCTCAGTTTGTGCCAATCGCAACCGAGCGGTTTGGGAGGCCCGCAAGGCATCGGCCTGCCCCTTGGCTACCTGGTCTAGGGCTGAAGCTTGGGCTAGGAACTGTGTTGGATCTTCAGCGAGTAACACCTGCAGGGAGGAGTCAACCCCGCCCCCTGTGTAGGTGGCTCGAGCGAGGTCATCCACCGCGGCGGAAATCGCATTCAGTTGCCGGCGCTCAACCGCAATTTTGTCCTTGAGGGTTGCCAGCGCATCGTCAATATCGTTTAAGCGGGTTTGGGCCCAATTGAAGCGCTCATGGGCGGCCTCCGCCTTGACTTCAAGGTCGAAAACTTGCTGTCGGACTTGGTCAAGGTTGCGGGCCGCGGCCGGCGCGGCTACTACGATGGTGCCAAATAAGGCGGCGAACACGGCAACTAGTGCGGTCAGCCCAGTACGGCGCCGAAAACCTGTTCGATTCAACCGCATCAACCGCACTGACCAGGCTCCCTTCGGGTTAGGTGCTCAAGGCAATTAAACCCCTGCGGGGCTCGCCACTGCCAACACCGTAACAGACCTTCGCCGGACCCCCAAGCGGGTGCAGGATCGTTCGTTCCGCCCTATGCGCCCCTAGTCAGGTGCCCCATTTCTGGTCAAAATCCTCATATCGGGTACTAATTCCGGATATTTCGGTGACCAGCCGCAGCGGTGGGATCAGCCCCGAATCGGTCAATACGCCCAGGGCCACCCGGTGGTCATCGGCGATTTGCACCATCGCAGCCGGTGGACCCAGCAACACGGTGACAACACAATCCCCGCAGGCCAAGCCCGCGACTTTGCAGGTACCGCAATCAATGATCATGCCCCAAACGTAATTAGGGGGTCTGACACCTAGCCCAAATCACGGGCCGCCATCTCCTGGTCCTTCGGTGCTGGGGCCACCAAACTCAGGACGCGGCACGATCTCGATCCGGTCGGTCGCGGCGCACCACCGACATTTGACCTGCTCGATTTCCTCGGTCAGCACGGTGGTTTCCTCCACCACCGGCGCACCAGAGATACCAACATGCCAAAACTCACTGACCTTGGCCTTGCGCACCACATCAAAGCGCGTCAAGTTACCGCAATGGGCACAGCGAAAGCGTGACTTTGCATCCGGGAGGGTGCGCAGGGTGTCGGCCACGGCAGCACCTTACCGGGATTTGTCAGTGGGCTGCCTTAGCGTGCATCACATGCCCGCCGATGCCCATGTCAACCAGCAGTTGAGTATCACCGACCTAGGCACCCGGCTCCGCACGGCCACTTTTGTCGTGGTTGACCTCGAGACTACCGGCGGGCCGCCGGCCGAGGCCGGTATCACCGAATTCGGTGCGGTAAAGGTAACCGGGGGCCAGATCATCGGCGAGTTCGCGACGCTAGTCAATCCCGGTGTCCCCATACCACCCTTTATCGCCGCACTGACCGGCATCACTGACTCCTTAGTTGCCACGGCACCACGGCTAGGTTCGGTACTTCCCACCTTCTTGGAGTTCGCCAGCGGCAGTGTGCTCGTCGCCCATAACGCCCCTTACGACATCGGATTCCTAAAAGGTGCCTGCGTAAAACTTAATTACAAATGGCCGGGTAACCACGTTATTGATACCGCGCGACTGGCACGGCTCACGCTCCAGCGCGATGAAGTCGCAAATTGCAAACTTGCGACCCTTGCCGCCTACTTTCGAACGGAAGTTGTACCCACGCACCGCGCATTTGACGATGCCCGGGCCACCGCTGACGTGTTGCACCGACTACTCGAGCGCGTCGGCGACTTTGGCGTAGAAACCTTGGAGGATCTTGCCGCTTTTACCTCCCGCATCAGCTTTGCCCAACGCACGAACAGGCAGCTGGCAACTGGGTTACCGGAGGCACCTGGGGTCTATATCTTTCGAGATCCCCAAGGCGAGGCACTTTATGTCGGCACCTCTAAGAATATCCGCAAACGGGTGCGCACTTACTTCACGGCGTCGGAGACTCGGCGCCGAATGACCCAGATGCTCACCATCGCAACTTCGGTGGATCCAATTGTGTGCGCGACCGTACTCGAAGCCCGGATTCGCGAACTTCGACTAATCGCAACTAAACAACCAAGATATAACCAGCAGTCAAAACGACCCGACCGTCAAACTTGGCTTAAATTAACTGCCGAAACTGCTCCGCGGTTAGCGATTGTCCGCGAAGTCCGTGACGACACCGCCGCCGGAGCTTGCTACCTGGGTCCATTTAGATCCAGTACCGCGGCCCAAGAAGCTGGTGCAGCATTGCAATTCGCGTTACCCCTTCGGGTGTGTACGACAAAGTTGGCGCGCAAGCCACGGAGCACCACGGCTGGCTGCGCCCTCGCTGAACTTGGTAAATGTCTGGCCCCATGCACGTCAGCGGTAGATCACCTCGTATATGACGCCCTCGTTGAACGCGTCCGCTCGGCAATGTCCGGAGCCGTTGACCCCGTGGTATCAGCAGTACAACAGCGTATGCGCGAGCTTTCCGGTCAAAGCCGTTTCGAAGATGCAGCACTTTGGCGCGACCGCCTCGCCCACTTCGTGCAGGCCAGCGTACGCACCCACCAGTTGCTGATGCTGGCACAAATTGAGCAAGTGGTCGCGGCCAAGATGACACCCGAGGGTGGCTGGGAGGTGCACTGCATCCGCTACGGCGCACTGGCCGGCGCGGTATCGATCTTGGCTGGCGTTGACCCGCTCCCGGTCGTGGCGGCCATGATCGCTACCGCAGACCACATCCCAGCGCCTAGGGCCTCAGCGCTGGCGGGCCTGACCGAAGAAGCCGAGGCAATCTTGACCTGGCTAGCCGGTGACGCAGTTCGGTTGGTGCGCTCCACTGCGCCCCTAGCCCTGCCAATTGGCTGCGGGGGTGCGCTACTTGCCAAGCTCGGTCAGGTGCGCGAGGAGATCCGTGCCCAAGAACCCGTTGACTACCAATGGCTTTCGGCGGCTGCCCGGAGTAAACGCGTCACCCGGATCGCCTAGCCAATCCCTACGGTTTGAGGGACCGGGTCATTTCAATCCAGCGGTCCAACAGTTTTGAACCAGCACCTGTTTCGAGAATCGCCCGCGACCTCGGCAGTGCTTGCCGCAACCGCTCCATCAAGGCCACCTCCGCTTCACCCGCACCAGTTGCCGCGTCATAGGCAACAAGTGCTGCCGCCGCGTTCAACGCAACGGCGTCACGGATCGCAGCCACCCGATCGGCATCCGCATCCGTTACCGCCACCCCACTCAGGGTTTTTCGCAGGAGTTCTGCATTACGTACCCGATTACCGCCGGTTATCAACTCCGCGGAGACAAACTCAATGCCCAGTTCACGTGGATCAATAGCCACCTCGCGGATCCCAGTACCTGTGACATCCCAGGCATGGGTGAAAGCACTAGTCGATATCTCATCGAGGCCATCAGCACCGTGCACCACGATGGCCTTCACTCCGCGGCGCTCCAGCACATCGGCCATTACCGGAGCGCGGGACTTATCGGCACAGCCGATGAGGGCACTTTGGGCCAAGGCTGGATTTGTCAACGGACCCAATAGGTTAAAGACCGTAGGCACCCCAAGTTCACGGCGTGCGGTTACGGCGTAGCGCATCGCGGGATGATGCAGGGGGGCGAAGCAAAAAGCAATACCAACGTTTTCGGCACATACTTCAACTAGCTCAGGGGTTAGATCAATCACCACCCCGAGTTCTTCAAGCACATCAGCGGTTCCGGTCGAGGACGACGCCGCACGGTTACCGTGTTTAACCACCGGCACACCGGCAGCCGCTGCGACAATCGCGCTCATTGTGGAAATATTCACCGAATGTGAGTTGTCGCCGCCAGTGCCTACCACATCGAGTACCACGGTTTTGACGTTTACCCGATTCGCATGCGCCAACATCACTTCGACCAGCGCTCGAACTTCGACCGGTGTCTCGCCTTTGGCTCGCAGTGCGGTCACGAATCCGGCCACCTGCACATCTGTGGCTTCACCGTCAAGGATTTGGGTCATCGCCCAAGTAGCGCTCTCGGCCGACAAGTCAGTACCCGCCAATAAGGAACGCAGGATTTGCGGCCAGGTCAGCGGTGTCATCTAGATCAGCGCGATTTCAATTATTTGCGGTGATAGTAGGTCACGCGGTGACGATGACGGAAGACTTAGATATTCTTGACCGAAGTAAGCCGGCCACCGCATCGGCAAGCATCACGGCGTTGATCGGATGCGAGGACACCGCATCAGCCCGCGACCAGGTAGCCAACCAGGCATCATGTGGCCTAGCGATCAGCACCAAGATCGGCGGACAGTTGAATATTTCATCCTTTAACTGCCGGGCCAGGCCCATGCCGCCGGCCGGGGTCGCTTCACCGTCCAAAATCAGCAGGTCAAAGCCCCCTTTATCCACCAACCCGATTAAGGCCGGCCCGGTCGCACACTCCACATAGGCCAGTTCTGGTAGGTCGGGGGCCGGTCGCCGACCCAAAGCCAGTTGCACATCTTGGCGCACCTGGCGGTCATGGCTGTAGACCAAAACCTTCACGGGCCCGATTGCCAACGGGCTCACTTGATCATTCACGGGGCCGATCTTAGGCCGCACCTTCGACCGCGCCGTTAACCTCCCCTTCGGCCTAATGGATCCGCGGGGCGCCCACCCCGGCAAGCCGAGGGGAGACCGTGAGCAGATTCACTTGGGGTGGGAGGGAAAAGACCCTGACTATCTGAAATACTGACCACATGGCTTCGGCAACGCAAATCCCAGTGTCTTATGAGCATGCCCCCGCCAATCGCCCCAATATGGTGGCCGTCGGCACCATCATTTGGCTGGCTAGTGAACTTATGTTCTTTGCCGCCCTTTTTGCGATGTACTTCACTCTTCGGGCGGTCAACCCAGATTTATGGTCCGCGGAAACTGAACTGCTCAACATTCCGTTCGCGAGCATAAACACCACGGTCTTGGTGCTCTCCAGTGTTACCTGCCAGTTAGGTGTGTTCGCCGCTGAGCGGGGTGACGTCAATGTCCTACGTCGGTGGTTCATCATTACTTTCTTGATGGGCTCCTTCTTCATCGCCGGTCAGGTCACCGAGTACGTCGCGCTCGTGCATGAAGGCTTGACCTTGTCCGCCAATGCCTACGGTTCCGCCTTCTATCTGACCACCGGGTTCCACGGGCTCCACGTGACCGGCGGGCTCGTTGCCTTCCTACTCGTGCTGGCCACCACATACGCCACCAAGCGTTTTACCCACGATCAAGCCACCCGCGCGATCGTGGTGTCGTACTACTGGCACTTTGTTGACGTGGTCTGGATCGCCCTGTTCTTCATGATTTATATCCTTAAATGACTTATCTCCTTAAATAACGACGAAAGGCTTGCCCGCGTGAAGTTCCTCACCGCCCGACGACGCCGGCCCGTGTTTGGCTTCGCCATGCTGCTTTTCGCACTTGTTGCGGTCGGGGGTCTGTATGCTGCCGTCGCGACGGTGCGACCGGCCGAGGCCGCCGGCGCCGCCAGCAGCGAAACCCAGGTTGAAATGGGCAAGCAGCTCTACCTTGAAGGTTGCTCCTCCTGCCACAGTCTGCAGGCCCAGGGCTCCACCAACGGTCCAACCCTGATCGGGGTTGGCGCGGCCGCCGTTGATTTCCAGGTCTCCACCGGGCGCATGCCGCTGGCCGCCCCCGGTGTGCAATCAATTGCTGGGCCACCGAAGTACAGCAAAGAGGACACCGCAGCATTAGCGGCCTATGTGGCATCACTGGCACCTGGCCCGGCCATCCCCAGCGCTGAGCAGGTTGACTTCGCAAGTGCCGATGTGGCCGAGGGCGGGGTGCTCTTTCGGGTCAATTGCCAACAATGCCATCAAGCCGCAGGGCAAGGCGGCGCGCTCACCCAGGGCAAGTACGCGCCCAGCCTGATGGGTTCCACTCCGACCCAGATGTACGAGGCCATGGTTACCGGACCCGAAAGCATGCCGGTCTTCAGTAACGCCACGTTACCCGAGGAGGACAAGAAGGCGATCATTGCTTATGTCGACAATCTGCAGAATGCTGCCGACCCGGGCGGGCTGTCACTTGGCCGACTCGGTCCGGTTACCGAGGGCCTTTTCTTGTGGACCGCAGTATTTGGTGCCCTAATCGCGGTGGCCGTCTGGATTGGGATTAAGGCGCGATGACCGATATCAGTACCGACTCTGGGCACGGCCCCAGCGAAAATACACCGGCCAAACTTGGCTACTCCCCAGTTGCCGATATCCCGCATCGCCCTCGGGTGGCTGACACCGATCCAAAGGCCGCACGTAGGGCAGAGCGCCAAGTGGCGTCAATGTTCTTGCTATCCATGCTTTTCGTCTTACTTTTCGTAGTCGCCTTCATTGCCATCGACAAGTCCGCAACCGTTTATATCCCAGTATTGGGTGCGGTCGGGGCAATGAATGTCGCCCTCGGGTTCACCATGGGGGCGGCGATCTTCCTCATCGGAGTCGGCGCCATTCAGTGGGCGAAGAAGTTGATGCCCGATGTCGAGGTCGTGCAACAGCGCCACGACTTAGTTTCACCGGCCGAATCAACCGATGAAGCCGCCGCCAACTACCAACGCGGCAAGGAAGAATCCGGTTTTGTGCGCTTTAAAATCATTCGCCGCACTTTGATCGGCGCAATGGTGTTTTTCCCGATCCCGCTGGTCGTCATGTTGCGAGACCTATGGATTTCCCCGCCGGGTAACCCAAGCCCATCCGCGCTATTAACCACGACTTTGTGGGAGGACGGCACCCGGGTGGTGACCGACGCTACGTATCTGCCGATCAGGCCCGAAGATATCCCGGTCGGCGGCTTAGTCTCAGCCGCACCGGCCGACCTGATGGAAGTACAAGAGGTTGAGCACAACCTAAACGCCCGCGGCAAGGCCGCCATCATCTTGGTGCGCATGGACCCGGCCGAAATCCTCTCGCAACAAGGTGACGGCTGGGACTACCAAGGGATCCTCGCTTATTCCAAGATATGCACCCACGTGGGTTGCCCGATCGCCCTTTATGAGCAGCGCACCCACCACCTGCTCTGCCCCTGCCACCAGTCCACTTTCGACCTTTCTGACTCAGGCAACGTGATCTTTGGGCCGGCTGCGCGCCGAATGCCCCAGTTGCCGATTGGCGTAGATGCGGAAGGATACATAGTGGCGAAGGCACCATTCGCTGAACCGGTCGGACCAAGTTTCTGGGAGCGTGGATGAGCACAACGAATTCGTCAGCGGCGAGTTCGGCGCCAGCTACCCTAATCGAGGCCGCCGGTGGTGGCGTTGCCACTTATGTTGATCAAAGGGTGGGCAGCAACAAGTTTCTCTCACGCACCCTCGGCAAGGTCTTCCCAGACCATTGGTCCTTCATGTTGGGTGAAATTGCCCTCTACAGCTTCCTGGTAGTGCTCCTATCCGGGGTCTACTTAACTTTGTTCTACAAGCCGTCCATGGTTGAGGTCATCTATAACGGTTCGTATGTGCCCCTCAAGGGCATCGAGATGTCAGAGGCTTACGCATCGACCCTCGACATCTCATTCGACGTACGTGGTGGGCTCCTGATCCGCCAAATGCATCACTGGTCGGCCCTAATCTTCGTAGCCGCAATCGCCGTGCATATGTTCCGGGTTTTCTTCACCGGCGCATTCCGCAAACCGCGCGAATTCAACTGGATACTCGGCGTTGGTTTGGCCACCTTGGCCCTGGCCGCCGGGTTCTCCGGTTACTCGCTGCCTGATGACCTCCTCTCCGGTACCGGATTGCAAATTGCCCGCGGCATCGTGCAGTCCATTCCAATTGTCGGTACTTGGGCCGCCTTCTTGGTGTTCGGCAGCGAGTTCCCGGGCACCGACTTTATTTCTAGGCTCTACGGCATCCATATCTTGTTGGTACCCGGACTCATTCTCGCTCTTGTCAGCGTGCACCTAATGCTGGTCTGGACCCAAAAGCACACCCAGTTCCCCGGCCCCGGTCGCACCAACAACAACGTTGTCGGCTACCCCCTAATGCCGGTATATATGGCGAAAGCCGGCGGCTTCTTCTTCATCGTGTTCGGCATCTGCACCCTGATTGCCGGCTTGGTAACAATTAACCCGATTTGGATTTTCGGCCCCTACACCCCGGATCAAGTAAGCGCCGGCTCACAACCTGACTGGTATATCGGCTGGCTCGATGGGGCACTGCGGATCATGCCGAATTTTGAGTCTTACTTATTCGGCTACACCATCTCCTGGAACGTCTTGATTCCTGCGGTCATCATGCCTGGCATCGTCTTCACCGCACTCGCCTTTTACCCGTTCTTAGAGGCTTGGATCACCGGGGACAAGCGCGAGCATCACCTCCTCGACCGCCCGCGCAACAACCCAACGCGCACCGGTATTGGCGTCATGGCAATCACTTTCTACGGATTGCTCTGGATTGGTGGCGGTAACGACATCATCGCAACGAGTTTTAATCTGACCATCAATTCAATTACTTGGTTCCTTCGTATCTCCATCTTCGCGCTGCCCCCGATTGCCTTCGTGATAACCAAGCGCATCTGCTTAGCCCTGCAGCGCCGTGACCGCGACAAGTTGCTTCACGGTTACGAAACCGGACGGGTGCTACGCCTGCCCCATGGTGAGTTCATTGAGGTGCACGAGACCATCAACTACAAAGAGATGGCGGTCATCACATCGAAAACCGACATTGCTCCGCTGCCGGCTCCGGTCAAGGCCGACGCCGACGGAGTGGCCAATCGTATGTACCATATTCAATCCCTGCGTGCCAAGCTCAGTAACTTCTTCTACGCCGACAACATCGCCAAGCCAACCGCCGCGGAGATCGAGGCAGCCCAGAACCATCTGCATCATGAGGCCGCACTTGAGGCGCCGCTACACGCCTATGAGGACGCTGACGAAATCCGAAATGCCCACGGCGGCGTGC
>JAQCEO010000023.1 GCA_027729805.1 Actinomycetota bacterium | reverse complement strand
GACCGCCTTAATGATCTCTGCTTGCTCCTGTGCACTCTCGAGTGATATTTCGCGTGCGTTGTCTTGGACACCGATCTTGACCTCCACGGTCAGTCCTCCTGTCAAGTGTGCAACTGCATTAACTGTGCTGCTGATAGTTATGTTATGTGCCCATCGTGTCAAGGCGTGGTGGCTTAGCCCTCGGGTGGGTGTGATAGCGGGAATCCGCTAATGCCGCGCCAGCCAAGGGAGGCGATGAGCTCAGCGGCTTCTGCGCGGCTGATTTCAGTTCGCGCGTGGCGTAACCAACGGCGGGCGGCTACCTGTGACATGCCTAACATCCCGGACCCGAGCAAGAGCGCTTGTTGCGCACTTAATCCGGTGTCCTCGGTGATTACCTGGGCAATCGCCTGAGCGACCGCCAGATCGGCGCGATCAACGCGCTCACGGACCGCGGGCTCGTTGATCAGGTCACTTTCAAAGACCAACCGGTGCGCCCCTTGTGGGTCTTCGACGAATTCGAAGTAGGCCTGTACGGCGCGCTGCACGCGAGTTTTATTGTCCGAAGTAGAACGCATGCCTGCGGTGTAGGCGGCATGCAGTTCTTCGATACCGGCGTCAAGGAGCGCAAGATAAAGATCCAATTTGCTCGGGAAGTGCTGGTAGAGCACCGGTTTGGAGACCCCGGCGCGATCAGAGATGTCGTCCATCCCAGCTGCGTGGTACCCGACGGCCACGAAAACCTCTTGGGCGGCGGCTAATACCTGGACCCGACGCTCGGACTTAGGCAGGCGCCCACTTGGCTTGGCCCCGGTTATGGTCACCCCTAAATCCTACCCGCCGGTAGCCTTTTGGTTCGGGGTCAGCCCGGGCCGGAACTGGCCGGCGTCGGCGATCGGTCTGGTGCTTGAGTGAATTGGGATACTCTGGTCCGATGTCTGAGTTGGTCGCCCCGTGGCCGCGGACCGAAGTGTGGCTGCCGTCCTGCTCCATGTCGGTGCGCCACGCCCCGAGCCTGATGCCAGGGGCCCCGGCCGCGGTTTATCTCCACGGCCTTGGCGGTTCGTCGCTTACCTGGACCGACTTAATGGAAGACCTCCGCGCCGAAGTTGATGGTTGGGCCGTTGATCTGGGCGGCTTTGGCCATTCGCCGCCGCCGCGCAATGGTGACATGAGCCCGGCTGGTCACGCGGCATGTGCAATTGAATTCATTGAAAATGAACTGCAGGCACCTGTTCACCTCTTCGGAAACTCCCTTGGTGGCGCGGTAGCTTTGCAGCTTGCGGCTCGGCGTCCGGATTTAGTGCGGTCGCTGACTTTGATTTCACCTGCGCTCCCGGTCAGACGTCTGACTAAATCGAATGTGCACCTACCGGTTATTGCTGTGCCAGGTATCGGGGAGCGGTTGATTGCCAAGTATTTTGAACTGGACGCAGGCGCCCGGGTCAGGGGCACGATAGAAACCTGCCTAGCCGACCCGGGGCGCTTACCCGCTCAGCGTGTAAATGAGGCCATCGAAGAGACCCGTAATCGCGATCACCTGACCTATGTGGGTGATTCTTTCCTCAGATCACTGCGCGGGCTACTTCGCACTTTCGTTGATATTGGCCCGAACCGACCTTGGAAGTTGGCCGAGCGTGTCCAGTGCGAGACTTTGGTTGTCTACGGAAAGAAAGATCCCTTGGTTGACCCTCTCGCCGCTCATCGCATCACCCGTCATTTTCGCGATGGGCATGTGATGGTGTTGCCGGAGTCCGGGCACGCCGCCCAAATGGAGCACCCAGACTTAGTAGCTGGCGCGTGGCGCAGATTCTTGGGCGCGCAAACGCCTTCGACCCTGCCTTGAGTGTTACCCGCGCCGATGAAATCCGTTGATTAGAGCGCGGGGTCGCAGTTATCCACAAGCTGACGAAGCTGCACTTGGCAAATTCGGCGCCCTTGATCTAACGTCTTGGAACCAGGACCCCCGCCTGGCCACGAAGGTGGCTCACCTTCGCTGGCACTAGGCAATGCCGCATCTTGCGGCATCGGGTGCGGGGGTCAGATGGAGACCGGTGCTTCGGTCACCGCGCATATTGAGGCGCAGGTGCGGGCAGCGATCCGCCGCCTTGGTATTGACCCGATGCGTGATCCTGAAGGTATCCGCGAGGTCATCTCCGGTTGCCTGGCCGACTATTTAGCTCGCAGCACACCGGCTGATTCGAGCCCGATGGTGGATCCAGAAGTAATAGCCCAGCAAGTGCACCATGCGGTTGCTGGGTTTGGTCCGCTGCAGCAATTCTTTGACGACCCAACGGTCGAAGAACTTTGGATCAATGAGCCGGGCCGAGTATTCATTGCGCGTGATGGTCGCAGTGAACTGACGACGGTGGTTTTGACCGATAGTGAGGTCCGTGATCTGGTCGAGCGCATGCTCCGAGTGTCCGGTCGGCGTCTTGATCTGAGTAATCCATTTGTTGATGCCATGTTGCCGGACGGCAGCCGGTTACATGTTGCGATCCCTGACATCACTCGTACCCATTGGGCGATAAATATCCGGCGATTCGTGGTTGCGGCACGCCATGTGCACGACCTCGTGGCCAAAGGGACTTTGAATATGCAGGCCGCTGATTTTCTGGAAGCAGCAGTGATCAGCGGCCTGAATGTGGTCGTCGCGGGCGGCACGCAGGCCGGCAAGACTACTTTCCTGAACGCCCTCTTAGGTTGCGTACCGAGCAATGAGCGCATTGTTTCCTGCGAGGAAGTCTTCGAGATTAAGTTGTCGCACCCGGATTGGGTGCCCATGCAAACCCGTGATGCCAGCCTCGAGGGCACCGGTGAAGTGCCGCTGCGGCGTTTGGTGCGTGAGGCCCTACGCATGCGTCCTACCCGGTTGGTGGTTGGCGAAGTCAGGCAAGCCGAGGCATTGGATCTATTGGTTGCCATGAATAGCGGAATGCCATCGATGGCGACCTTGCACGCCAATAGCGGTCGTGAGGCAATAATCAAGTTATGCACCCTGCCGCTGCTTGCGGGCCAGAACATCTCCGGTGATTTCGTGGTGCCAACGGTGGCCGGTTGCGTTGACATCGTCGTCCACTTAGCAACTGATCATGCAGGAGCTCGGCGGGTTCGCGAAATCATCGCCTTACCTGGTCGGGTGGAAAACGGGGTTGTCGAGATCGCGGATATCTTTGTTGATCTTGGCACCGGGCTGCAACGGGCAGGTGGCTACCCACCACATCCGGAGCGTTTTGCGCGCCGCGGCTTCGACCTAACTTCGTTATTGGAGTCACCGGTTGATCTCGCTGCTGCCCGCGGACGGGCCGCGTAATGGGTGCCGTCCTTGGGCTACTTGTCGGTGCGGGGCTGGTGTTGATCATGCTCGCGCTCACCGACCGCAGCGATATCCGGGTGGCCCGATCCCGTGAAGTTGGTGCATTAACACGGTTAGTCGAGAGGTCAGGGATTCCGCGGTTGACGCCGGCTAATTTGCTGGGCGCCTGCGCCGCCGCCTCGGCACTTGTTGGCGCGGCTACCTTGATAGTTACCGCGGTGCCGATGGTCGCGTTGATGGCGGCTGCGGCTGCGGGGTACTTGCCATTCTTGGTGATCAAGCGTCGGGTGAGTGCACGAGCGAAAGCCTTGCGAGTTTCCTGGCCGGATGCGGTTGATGCATTGGTATCGGCCGTGCGGGCCGGAATGTCTCTGCCGGAGGCACTTGCAGATCTTGCCCGACGCGGCCCGGAGCCGCTTCGGCCCGCATTCGCGGTCTTCGCCGCTGAACATCGGGCAACCGGCTCATTTGCGTCAGCACTCGATACCTTGCAGGACTATCTTGCGGATCCGGTTGCTGATCGCGTCATCGCATCACTTCGCATCGCGCGTGAGGTTGGTGGCACTGATCTGGGCACCGTATTACGCACCTTGAGCACCTTACTTCGTGAGGATGCGCGTACGCGCGGGGATATCGAAGCGCGTCAGAGTTGGACGGTGTCGGCCGCTCGGATGGCTGTCGCGGCTCCGTGGATCACTCTGGCAATGTTGTGCACAAGGCCAGAGGCCGTTGCCGCATATAACTCCTGGAGTGGCGCTTTGGTCATCGCCTTGGCCGGGGTGCTGTCGATCGCGGCGTACCGCGTCATGGTGGCAATAGGCCGACTGCCGATCGAACCTCGGATGATCACATGAGCGGTAATTCAATTGGCGCATTACTCGGTCTGCTAATTGCAGTGGGCCTGCTCATGGTGGTGTCTCGCTTGGGCGCCACCCGCAAATTGAAGATGACCGAACGTATTGCACCTTACGTAGGGCGCCGAGATCCCCGACAGGAGGATCAGTCTGCGGTTGGCGCGCTGCTGGTGTTATTGAAACCGAGGCTGCTCAGCGGAAGGGGTGACTTAGCGCTGGCCCGTCGACTAGGTCGGGCTGGGCGTGGTGATGAGGTAGATCGCTATCGATTCGATCAAGTCATTTACGCCGCCGGTGGCGTGCTCGCAGGTGGCGCGTTGGGTCTGGTTTTGATCGCAAAGGGAGCACCAGCAATTGGTGTGGTGCTACTCGCCGTATTGGGCGCGGTTGGCGGGGTACTTGTTGCCGATCGGCGGCTGGCTAAGCAGGGCAAAGCTCGGCAACGGCGGATCGGGCAGCAACTACCAACGGTCGCTGAGCTCCTTGCCTTTGCGGTGGCCGCCGGGGAGTCGCCGGTTGTTGCACTCGAACGGGTGGCCAACACTGCAACAGGTGATCTGGCCGACGAGATCCGGGTCTCGATCGCAGATTTGCACGCTGGGATGACATTGGACCAAGCCCTGCGCGGGGTTGCTGATCGCACCGGTAGCCCCGACGTTGAACGTTTTGTTGACGGCCTGATCGTCTCACTTGAGCGAGGCACCCCACTTGCCGAGGTTTTGCGGGCCCAGGCCGCCGATGCGCGCGCCGCCGACCGGCGGGCCCTCATGGAGATTGCCGGACGCAAGGACGTCGCGATGTTGATCCCTGTCGTCTTCTTCATCTTGCCAACCGTCGTCCTAATCGCGCTATTTCCGGGCATCCGCAGTCTGCAGCTAGTCGTGCCCTGATCCCCTTGTCCAACCGAAAGCCAATGCACCACCTAACAAAAGGAGTAAGTAATGTCCATCACCATCCGCATCTACAGCGCATTGGTTGCGCGCCTACAGACCATCCCCGATGATCGTGGCGATGTCCCCGGTTGGGTACTCGTCTCGGTCATGACAGCCGGTCTTGTTACCGCAATTTGGCTCGTTGCTGACGATCAGTTGACTTCTGTTCTTAATCGAGCGCTTTCGTCTGTCTCAACTCCGTGATTGCTGAAAGATGCTTAATGCACGGTTCATGGAGTGGATTCAAGTTCGCTTGCGACAGGAGCAACGTGGTAACGCGACCGTCGAGTTCGCGCTTGTCACGCCAATTCTGCTCGCGGTGGCACTTGCCGTTTTGCAACTTGCGCTCGTGTTGCATGTGCGTGCAACGCTAACCGCGGCGGCGGCCGAAGGTGCTAGGGCCGCCGCGCTAGCGGGATCTGATCTAGGGGCCGGTGAGCGCCGCACGTGGGCGATATTGCAGGAGAACATCGCGGCCGGTGTCGTGGATGACATCACGGTACAACGCGAGTGGCACGGGGGAGCACTCGTTATCTCCGTCGAAATAGCGGCGGTCTTACCGCTGTTGGGGCTTTATGGCCCGACGCAGATGTTCGTAACCGGACATGCATTGCAGGAGCACGCGTGAACCTAATGCGCAGGCGCCTACGTGATTTTCGATCATCCGAGGACGGTAACGCCGTTATCGAGTTTCTCGTTATCGGAGTGCTGGTACTAATCCCAATGGCGTATCTGGTCTTATGTGTTATGCGCGTGCAGGCGGCGACATTCGCTTCCGCTCAGGCGGTTCGTGAAGCAGGGCGGGCGTTCAATTCGGCTGACTCGGTAAGTCAAGGTCAAACTGCTGCTCGTACGGCGGCCAGACTCGCTTTTTCGGATCAAGGCTTTGACTTTCCGGAGTCGGCCCTTCGAATTAGTTGCCCCGAGTCAGCATGCCTGGCTCCGGGAAGTGTTGCTGAAGTGTCGCTCAATTGGCGGGTAGTGCTCCCGTGGATTCCTGCCGGCCTAACAAGTGAGGTGTCGGTCCCGATTGAGGTGCAGCATCGGGTGCCTATCGATGAGTACCGGTTGATGAGTACCGGTTGATGAGTACTGGGTGACCGAATGAATCGTAGGAGCAAGGGGTTTGCGGTTGGCGATGAGCGCGGCAGTGTGCTGCTCCTCGGTGTGGGTTTTGTCATCGTGTGCCTATTGGCCATTGCCGTTGTTACCGATGTCTCCGCGGCTTTCTTGCAGCGGCGGAGTTTGATGTCTATGGCAGATGCGGCTGCGATAGCGGGTGCCCAGGCTATTGACCAAGATGCCTATTACGCCGATGGTGCGAGTATCGGCACTCGGCTTGATCCGGGATTGGTTCGGGCGGCGGCCCTTGGCCACCTGGTGCGCACTAATGCATCGACGACAATTCCGGGGCTGCAGGTAAATGGGATCAGTTCTGATGGCGTGCACGTGCTTGTTGCCCTGAGCTCCCCGTTGCGGTTACCGTTTTTTGGCTCGATCTATCAGGAGTTGGCAAAGGTCGAGGCATCCGCCCGGTTGGATTACCGCCCTAGCCCCTGAGCCGGTGGGCGCACCAGACCATAGGCCAGAGTGGACCATAAGGTGGTGGCTTGTGACCCCACTAGAAGCCCAAGAGCGTATGGCCGCACTGGCCACCACACTATTGAGCATCGAGACGGTCCTGAATCTGCCCGCGATGCGCGAGGCGATTGTCGAATTAGCGGCCCAAGCCTCGGCTCCTGATCTTTGGGATGACCAAGTGCGGGCCCAGCAGGTGACTTCGCGGCTTTCGTTCGTCCAAGGTGAAGTGCGTCGGGTTGAAACTCTACGCCGCCGCTTTGACGATCTGCCGATCCTTTATGAACTTGCCGATGCCGAGGGGGATGCGGGAGCACTCGCTGAGGCCGATAGAGAACTTGAGTCAATGCAGGCGGCGATCGATGAACTTGAGGTCCGCACCCTGCTGTCGGGGGAGTACGACTCCCGTGAGGCGCTGATCACCATCCGTGCCGAGGCCGGTGGGGTTGATGCGGCCGACTGGGCCGAGATGCTGCTGCGGATGTATTCGAGATATTGTGAGCGCCATGACTGGCCCCTTGAGGTTTATGAGACTTCATATGCGGAAGAAGCCGGGATCAAGTCAGCCACCTTCGCGGTGAAAGCGCCATACGCCTACGGCACCCTTTCGGTTGAGCAAGGTACGCACCGACTGGTTCGAATTTCACCCTTCGACAACCAGGGCCGACGGCAAACCTCATTCGCCGGAGTCGAGGTCATCCCGGTGATTGCGCAAGCCGAGAGTATTGACATTCCAGAGGATGACCTACGGGTCGATGTTTATCGGTCAAGTGGTCCCGGTGGCCAAGGAGTTAACACCACCGATTCGGCAGTTCGATTAACTCACATTCCAACCGGTGTGGTGGTGTCGTGCCAAAATGAACGTTCGCAATTGCAAAACCGAGCCACCGCGATGGTGGTTTTACAGGCGAAATTACTTGAGCGCCGTCGGCAGGAAGATAGAGCCAAGATGGATGCACTCAAGGGTGACTCCACCGGCTCGTGGGGCAATCAGATGCGCTCATATGTGCTTCACCCCTACCAAATGGTGAAGGATCTGCGCACCGAGGAGGAAACCGGCAATACCGCCGCCGTGCTCGATGGCGAGATAGATGCCTTTATTGAGGCCGGAATCCGGTGGCGCAAGCAACAGTCCGCCTAATCTGGGGCACCATCGCATAGACTGGCCGAGTGATCCTGTTCGACCGAGTTACCAAGCTCTATGCCAATCAAGAGCGCCCTGCATTGGACGAGGTTTCCCTTGAGATCGAAAAGGGCGAGTTCATCTTCCTTGTTGGTCCATCAGGTTCTGGCAAGTCCACATTCTTGCGTTTAGTGCTGCGTGAGGAGCGACCAACAAAAGGTCAAGTTTGGGTTGCCGGCAAAGAGTTAAATCGACTTTCGAATTGGAAGATCCCGGGACTTCGGCGGCAGATCGGTACGGTATTTCAAGATTTCCGGCTATTACCGAACAAATCGGTTGCTGAGAATGTGGCATTCGCACTCGAGGTCATTGGCAAGCCGGCCTCCCATATTCGCAAGGTGGTGCCAGAGGTCCTAGAGGTGGTTGGCCTTGAGGGCAAGGAAGAACGCCGGCCCGATGAGTTGTCCGGCGGTGAGCAGCAGCGCGTTGCTATTGCTAGGGCTTTCGTTAATCGCCCTATCCTGCTGTTAGCCGATGAGCCCACCGGAAACCTCGACCCTGGCACCTCCGTAGGAATCATGAAGTTGCTGGATCGCATCAATCAACTTGGCACCACCGTGGTTATGTCGACGCACGATCAGGCGATTGTTGATCAGATGCGCCGACGGGTAATTGAACTTGAAGGTGGTCATGTGGTGCGAGATCAGTCGCGTGGTGTCTACGGATACGCCCGTTAATAAGTCACTGCCCGAAAAAGAGATAAGGAGGAAACAGCGTGCGCGCGAACTTTGTCGCAAGTGAAGTGAGTAGCGGAGTTCGTCGTAACTTGACGATGACGATGGCCGTGATCATCACCGTCGCTGTTTCGCTCGGCCTGTTCGGGGCCAGCATGTTGGTGCGGGCACAGGTTTCAACCATGAAGGATTTTTGGTACGACAAGGTCGAAGTATCAATCTTTCTGTGCGGTAAAGGCAGTGATACGCCCTCGTGCGCTGGTGGCCCCGTGACCGGCGCTCAGCGCGATCAGATCAAAGCTGATCTTGAGTCATTAAAGCCGCTCGTCGACAAGGTGTACTACGAGTCGCAGGCCGAAGCCTTCGCGCGTTTCCAGGAGCAGTTCAAGAATTCGCCGATTGTCGATAACGTCAAGCCGACAGCGTTGCCCGAATCATTCCGTGTGAAACTCTCTGATCCGACGAAATACGATGTGGTTGCGTCCGCATTTGCTGGGCGACCTGGTATAGAGCAGGTCAATGATCAGCGCAAGATCTTAGATAAGTTCTTTCAACTGCTCGGTGGCCTGCAACTAATTGCCCTACTGATCGCTTTGTCGATGCTCGTTGTCACCGTGCTGCTTATCGTTAATACGATGCGGGTCGCGGCTTTCAGCCGGCGCCGGGAGACCAGCATCATGCGGTTGGTCGGGGCCTCAAACTTTTATATCCAACTGCCATTCTTGTTGGAGGCGGCGGTAGCGGCGGGTATCGGGGCAATCTTGGCGGTGGTTGGGTTGGTATTCGTCAAGATCATCGTCATCGACCAGGTGCTCGCGCCGTCCTTCCAGTTCACGACGTTCGTCGGCTGGGATGCGGTGCTGGCGATCGCGCCACTGATGATTTTGGTGGGCGTTGGGCTGGCGGCTATCGCGGCATTCTTCACCTTGCGCAAATATCTGCGGGTCTAAGTACCGCGAACCCCGTGTTACGCGTGGGGAATATCTGACATAACGGGTATTCTGGGAGGGTGCTTCCCCGCCGCCGGCGGGCGGTGTTGGTTGCCGCCCTCGCCATCTCATTGCTGCTGCCGGTAACGGGGCTGCCGGCTACGGGGCTGCCCGCTAGGGCCGCGCTACCGGCCCCCGGTTACCTGGTGGGCACCGCCGATATCAACGGCCAGGTGGAGCAGGCCGGGGAGGCCGTTGATGCGGCAAATGCCAAAGTTGCCAAAGCCGTGAAGACTTTGGTTTTGGCGCGCAGCCAACTACCCGCGGCCCGAAAGGCGAAACTGGCCGCGGAAAGGGCAGCGGTTTTGGCCGTTGCCGAAGCCAAGAGGGCCGCTGATGCGGCTCGAATGGCAAATATCGCGGTGATCACCTCGCAGATCCAGCAACAGCGGGTGCGTGCGGAACTGCAGGTGGTATCGGATCAAATTGATGACGTTGTGCGACTGGTTTATCAGCAGGGTCCACTTGGTGAAGTCGAAATTATTCTTGATGCAAATGATCCAGGTGACTTTGTGTCGCGGTTGGCATCGGTTGATGCGATTTCCCAGTCCCAGGCCCTCGCGCAGCGTGACCTAATCAAGGCGCGGGCAGATCTAGTGATGAAAGGCGTAAAGCATGAAGCCCTGAAGGCCACCGCCGAAGAAGCACGGTCGACCGCGGATGTACAAGTTGTGTTGGTCCAGCAGAAACAAGCCCAGGCAATCTCGGCCCAGGCCCGTATTGTGCAATTAATTGCTGAGCGCAAAGCGTCCTTAGCGGTCGCGAAGCAGTACAAGACCGCGGTAGCGAAAAGATTCGCGCGATTAAAAGCCAAGCAAGCTTTGATGCGTCGGCAGGCTGCGGCTGCTGCGCGCCGCGAGGCGGCCCGACTTGCCGCCCAAGGTGATAACTCGCCAATAGGTGACCTCAGGTGGCCAATAGACGGGGGCGAGGTGAGCGCGAATGTTGGCCCGCGGGTGCACCCGGTCTATAGCTACGACTCGTGCCACACCGGCATCGACATTAGAGGTGCCACCGGCACACCGATTCGCGCTGCCGCACCCGGCACCGTGGCGATAATTTCCAATGGCGGCCCTTATGGGCTAGCAACACTCGTGGCCCACGCCGATGGCATGACCACTTTCTACGCGCACCAGTCCAGCGTCGCCGTCAGTCAAGGCCAACATGTTGATGCCGGTGCGGTGATCGGTGCGGTTGGCACCACCGGGTGGGTTACCGGCCCCCACCTGCACTTTGAAGTTCGCCTCGGCGGCACCGCCTATGATCCGATGGGTTGGTTCGGGGGCGCCAAGAACCCGGTTTCTTGCCAGTAACTCCCCGGCGCGAGCTGCGCGGCACTAGGTGATTCAAGGAGGTGTGGGCCATGGCACGTGAGACTGGGCGCAAAGTCATAGCCCAAAACCGCAAGGCTAGGCACGACTATTCAATTGAGGATGTCTTCGAGGCCGGGTTGGTGCTCACCGGCACCGAGGTTAAGTCACTGCGCGCGGGTCGGGCCACTTTGACCGACGGGTACGCGATTGTTGAGGACGGCGAAATGTGGCTGCGCGGTGTTCACATCCCTGTTTATGACCTCGGTACCTGGAACAACCACGAGCCACGGCGCTCCCGAAAGTTACTCCTACGACGCGATGAAATCCGGCGGATCTCGAACAAGACCAAGGAGTCTGGCCTGACCTTGATACCGCTCGCCATGTATTTCAAGGACGGCTATGCCAAGGTTGAGATTGCACTTGCGCGTGGCCGCAAGAGTTACGACAAGCGCCATGCGATAGCAGAACGTGAGTCAAAGCGCGAGACCGATCGAGCCGTCGGGCGACGAAGCAAAGGCAACGATTAAGTACGGGTGTCGTCCTCGTGATCCTCACCGAGTCGGGTGATTCGTTGGGCGTGCCCGACCAGCCCACCGAGCATGACCATGGCGGCGGTGTCATCGGCAGCCTGCAGTGCTTGATGAACGCTGGTTTCACTAGCAGCGGTTTCATTGGTTGGGTCGGCGATAGTTGCTGCGGCAGCCGCGAACACGCGTGCCAGCGGTGAAAGTTCATGTGATTTACCGGCGGTCGGACGTTCTGTGATTAAGTGATTTATATCTGAGGTAATAGATAGCACCCGCGCGGCCATCACCTGCGTCGCTCGAAGTTGTCGCTCGAGTTCACGCAGGTCGAATTCGTGGATGGCCGGAGACCATCTACGGTGGTCACGGACGTCCTCGACGTCGACGGCAACCCGCATCGTTTCATCGCGCAGGTGCACCGCCTTGTCGAACCACCCACGGGTTATATCAATGGTGAGTGTCATCTGCACACCCTGTGCGACGTCGTTCAGCAATTCAGCAAGTTCGTTTTGAATGGTCGATAGTTCGACTTCAGTGCGGCCAACCGGCTTACCTCTACTGGTGAAGTAGGAAGCAATAAGTGCGCAGGCACCACCGACCATCACTCCGAGGAAGCGCTCGAGGGCACCTTCTGGGCCCATCTGAACGCCGATCACCAAGATGACGGTAATGGCAACTGCCATCGCAGCGTAAGGTGCCGATCGGGGGTCGGTCACCTGAAGCAGTCGGATGATGCCGAAACTTGCAAGGACCAAGATCGCGATAGTTGCTGGTCCGAAACCAATGATCGAAATCGCAGCAAACGCTACGGCGGAACCGGCGACAACTCCGATCACCTGGAACAGGGCTTCCTTGGCTGCGTGATGAAAAGTTGCTCGGGTCGCGACAACCGCGGTGATCGCGGCCGGGACGGGGTCGACTATCGCCAGTGCACTGCCGATCATGTAGGCCACCGTGGCGCCCGCAGCGGTCAGCACAGCCAAACGCAGATACGGGGAGTGCAGCATGACCTGGCCGAGGCGGTGCCCGGCGCTTTCGGTACCCATCATTCTCCGGTCGAGGTCGCGAATTAGTCCCGATGCCTATTGTAGAGTCAAAATGGCGTACCATAAGCCAAGGGCGCCGGCCCGTTGATCGTTAATAATTGAATATGGGGGTGATCGGTTTCGACGTTCAGATGTTTTGACCGGAGAAGCGTGTCGAGAATCAAGGTGATCTCGTTAAGAATCCTTGAAAAATAATAACTGCCAAAAATACGCAGTCTGCAGACGCTTACGCCCTCGCGGCCTAAGCAATAAATCTGCCGTCAGCCCAATATGTCCCCGAATTGGGGTCTGACGTCGCTAGGGGACTAACCAATTGTTTCGGTCACGGAAGCAGGCGGAAAATCTAACAGTGGCTGGGCCGCCCGTTGCAGTGCCGCACAAAGCACCGGGGCCGAGAAGCGATAGCGCGGCTACACACGTAGAAGAATGGAAGGGACCTGCACGGACCCGGGTTCGATTCCCGGCACCTCCACAATGTTTATGGCCCAGGGGTGATCCACTGGGCCATAAAGATTATTGAAAGGTATGGGGATTGGCGGCCAAGCTTTAACATAAGGCTGGCTAAGGCTTAAAAATTACAAAGCTCTGACGCAATTCGAACCTGCTGGGCGTGCAGAGTCCTTCCGGTTACGGGAGAGTAGGAGCATGAAGCGACGTCGCCTGTGGGTAAATCTTGCCCTACTCCTAGCCATTGCCCTTGTCATAGCTGCGATTGCCGGGATCGCGTTGCGCCCGAAGGGGGCGTCGGCACCGGCGCGCACGGCCACCGTTTCGATCGCTTCGGTCACCGCCACTGTTACCGCGAGTGGATCGGTGAAAAGTGCGGGCGATATTGACCTGTCGTTCACTACCCCTGGCATCATCACGAGTATTTCGGTGGCAGCTGGGGATCTAGTTAAGCAGGGTCAGGTGCTCGCGACCACCGATCAGACAACCGCGACCCAACAGCTTGCAGCGGCGCAGGCAACGTTGTCGCAGGCACTTAGTTCGGCGTCAACATCGGGTGCATCGGCGGCCAATGCTGGCGCCCAACTAACTTTGACAATTCAGGCGGCCGCGGCGTCAAATGACAGTTTAAAGGCGTCCGTGTTGCAAGCGCGGTCGAACTTGGCGGCGGCTGAAAGCCTTTGGGGAGACTCGTGCGTGAACCCGGATGATCCAACCTGCCCCAATCCCTCGGCGGCCGAGACTATCCGTTCGGCGCAAAACGGCGTAAAGTCAGCGCAACTAAATTACGACTCCGCGGTCACGGTGGCGGCAAGCGCGGCAACGGCGTATGACATTGCGATAAATCAAGCTGCTGAGACTTTGACGCAAACCAAGGCAACCGGGTCGACGACCTGCACCACGTACGGATCCAGTTCCGTGAATTGCGCTACGGCGACCGGTACTACCCTGAGTGCCCAACATGCTTACGACTTGGCGGTCAATGCGCGCACCCAAGGCAAGCAGGCCGATAACCAGACAGTGGAGAAATCAGCAATGGCGCTGTCGACTGCTCAAGTAACATTACGTAAGGCAATTGCCGATCAGACCAAATTGAGTTCGGATTCGGTCCGAACGGCAAAGCAGGCCCTAACGAACGCACTAAGTGCGAAGGAGAAAGGTCAGATCGCCAATGCGCAATCTGTCCAAAACGCTCGCAATGCACTGGCCAATGCGCAGGCAGCGGTTTCAAACCTAGGTAGTGGCGACACCGCGAATGCGTCGACGGTCACCCAAGCTGCTATCGATTCGGCGACAGCCGCGGTGGCAGTTGCCCAACGGGCTTTGACTGACACCACATTAGTAGCCGCGGTGGCCGGCACGATCGGTGAGTTGAATATCACGGTGGGGGAGATATCTACCAGTGGCGTGACGCCCTCGGGTAACTCAGCGGCCATAACCCTCATCCCAACCGGCGCATTCACCGCCGCCGCTGACTTCGCCGAAACCGATGCCGCACAAGTGACTGAAGGTGATCCGGCCACCGTCTATTTCCCGGCGATGTCGGGGCAATCGGCAACCGGGGTCGTCACCAGTGTCGACCCAATGGCCACAACTTCGACATCAAGCAATTTGGTCGTTTTCAATATCACCGTGAGCATGAATTCGGTACCTGCAGGGGTGCAGCCAGGGATGTCCGCATCTATCTCAGTAACCACCGAGGAGTTAAATGAGGTGCTTGCGATACCGCAAAGTGCAATTGCCACGGTCGGTGATGTGACCACTGTCGAAGTACTGCAGCCGGATAACACTTCGATTACGACGAATGTGACTGTCGGACTCAAGGGTGACGCGTTAACCGAAATAACAAGTGGTGTCCAAGAGGGTCAAGTGCTGGTTATCCCGACCGGAGGGAGTGGGGCCTCGCAGTTCCCGACTGGCGGGGTGCCGGGCGGTGGACCGATGCGCCGACCCCGAAGCTGAAACCGATGATTCCGGTCCTGGATCTAGTCGATGTCACCAAGGTTTATGGTGACGGTGATGCTGTCGTTCGCGCACTCGATGGTGTTTCGCTCACCGTAAACACCGGTGACTACTTGGCAATCATGGGAGCCTCGGGATCCGGCAAGTCCACTTTGATGAACATCATCGGTGCCTTAGACATTGCCACTACGGGTGACTACCACCTAGATGGAATCGACATAAATCACCTTGATGAGGATGCGCTGTCGATTGTGAGAAACCGCAAGATCGGCTTCATCTTTCAATCATTCAATCTCATCCCTCGGACGACTGCCCTGGCTAATGTCGAGTTACCCCTGGCTTATCGAGGGGTAAAACGTGGGGAGCGTCGCGACCGAGCAAAAGCGGCTTTAACCGCCGTCGGGCTTAGTGACCGTATGCACCATCGGCCCAATGAGCTCTCAGGTGGCCAGCAGCAGCGGGTTGCGGTGGCGCGCGCATTGGTGGCGCAGCCCTCCTTGTTATTGGCCGATGAGCCAACCGGCAACTTGGATTCACGGGCCACCGCAGATGTATTGAAACTACTCGATCAGATGCACGATGAAGGCCGCACTATCGTCATGATCACCCACGAAACCGACGTCGCGCAACATGCTGATCGGGTCATTGTGCTAAAGGATGGTCGAATCGATGAAGATCGGCTGAATCGATGAACCTATTTGAATCATTTCGCAGCGGGGTCCAGTCGATTATGGCAAATCGCCTTCGCTCTGGTCTGACGATGCTGGGCATCATGATCGGCGTTGCCGCGGTCATCGTCCTTGTCGCCTTCGGGCAAGGGGCTTCTAACTCCATCACCGGCAGCATCGAGGGGCTTGGTACCAACCTGATCACCGTTTTTCCAGGAACCGCCGGCGGCTCCCAAGCCGATGCGAATCTGGCGGTCAAGGACTTAACCGTTGACGATGCGGTGGCTCTGAACGATCAGGTACTCGCACCGGATATCAGCGCCGCCGCGCCAACCAAGCGCGCTCGGGTGTCGTGCACAGCCGGCACACTAAGTCACGGCACGGCGATGATTGGTAGTTGGCCCGTCTATTTTGAGATCTCAAATTCGGAGGTGTCCGAAGGAGGCTACTTCACGAACTCGGATGAATTAGATGGCCGGCGCGTGGCGGTAATCGGCAAGACCGTCGCCGATAACTTATTCGATGAGGCCGACCCGATCGGTAAGGAGATGACCTGCAATGGCGTGCCGTTTACGGTGTTGGGCGTCCTGGTATCAAAGGGCGCCTCCGGGTTCGGCGATCAAGACGACACCATCATTGCCCCCCTAACCACGGTGCGTAACCACCTCACCGGCATCGGCAGCCTTGACACCATCGCGGTGCAGGCAGCGTCATCGCAAACGCAGGCGCAGGCCCAGGAGCAATTAACCGTCGTGCTGGATGCACGTCATGACGTCGACGAGGCCACCCGGGATTATCAGATTTTCAATCAGGCCAGCTTGTTGACCACGGTAAATCAGGCATTAGGCATCTTCACCGCATTGCTGGGCGCTGTTGCAGCTATTAGTTTGCTGGTTGGGGGTATTGGCATTACCAACATCATGTTGGTCTCGGTAACTGAACGCACGCGCGAGATCGGCATCAGAAAAGCAATTGGCGCCAGCCGCCGGGTGATCTTGCTGCAGTTCCTGATTGAGTCCACGGTCCTGTCACTTATCGGAGCCTTCTTCGGGCTAGTGCTGGCCTTCCTTGTTACGCGCGTTGAGGTAGCGGGGATTCAGCCGGCGATCGTCCCCGCATCGGTGCTGGGCGCATTCGTGATTTCAGTCGGGATCGGCCTGTTTTTTGGTAGTTACCCGGCAAACCGCGCTGCGTCACTTCGACCGATTGAGGCCCTGCGCCATGAGTAGTTATGAATCAAAACGCGACAACGTGATTGGTGAAAACAATGAGTGACGAGAACCTGAATGAGCTACTGGCCCGGCGAGCCCCCAAGAAGCGGTCGAAGTTCACAACGACATTGATAGTCCTGCTGATCTTGCTCATTGGCGTATTCATCGGCCTTGCTCTGGGCAAGGGCTCCCCTGAGGCTGCACCTAGGGGGCCAGTTACGAGTACAGCAACGGGCCACGTGACATTAGCCGCCGATGGGGGCAAGATGGTGACACGAACCTAATCCCAAATAGGGAGGCGAGCCATGCAGTTAGCAGCAATATTGGCGAGCAAGGGCGAATTCATCGCAACCATCACCCAGGATCGAACTGTTGCCGATGTAGTGCGAATGCTTAGCGAGTTCCAAGTGGGTGCACTCGTAGTTTCAAGTGACGGCAGCACGATCTCCGGAATCGTCTCCGAGCGCGACGTAGTTCGGGCACTTGCCGCGAATGCCGGCGCTCTAAATGAGTCGGTAGCCAGCAGCATGACCTATCAGGTGTATTGCGCTCCGCCGGATGCCTCCGTCGACGATCTCATGCACCTGATGACCGACCGCCGCATCCGGCATGTGCCAATCACTGACGCCGGTGGCCTATTGCTCGGAATAGTGAGTATCGGTGACGTCGTTAAGTCCAGGCTCGGGGAACTCGAGGGTGAGCGCGCGGCGTTACTCGACTACATAACGCGCGGTGGCTAGGAAATTGCGGTAGCCACGGCCCGCGACTGAGGTCAACCCGTACCTACTAAGCGAAATTCCCTGCGGATGCTAACGCACCGTGACGCCTCAATCACCGAGTGCACGAGTCCACGCTGTTCCCACGTTGGCGTCCATCAAAGTTTTCCGATCGCTTGCCGAGATTGCCGAAGGCTAACCCACATCAGGCTGGGTGCGGCTGCATTCCATCCTTGATGAATGTTTGCACACCAGCGGCGTCAACACTGGTGCCGGTGTATTTGGCGGCATTGGTGATGACTTTGGCCTTTTCTTCCGCCTGCTTATCGGCCGGCTTGGCTTCGGCCTCGGCCCACTGCCGGTTAAGTTCCCAAGCAAGTTCGCGGTGTCTGAGGGCTGCGTTCATCCGGGCCATCTGGTCTGCGGTCGCCGGCAACTGCCAGGTCTCACTGATGGCCTCAGGCAGTACCAGGCGGTAATCGTGACCGCCTTCGGCAAAAATGCCAGGGGTTGGGGTCAAGGCGTTGAGCATGTCGAGGAAAGTCATCATGAAAGTAGTGACCGGCATCCACTTGGTGCCCTTGGGTGTGCCAAGTGGGCGCGTGGCATTTGGGCCCAGCCAATCGGGCTTGCGCCAGGCCACCTGCGAGCCGAACTTCGGGATCGGGTCGTCACCATTTTGTAGCAGTAGGTAGCGCACCTGAGCGCGCTCCTTTTGCGGTAACGCCTTCCAGTCCATTACTGATCGCGGCAGGTAAGCAGCACCCGGGCCAACCGTGGGGGCTTCGGTGATTGTTCGTTCACCCCAGATCTGGCGCCGCCAAATTGTTGCGGCCGGGGTGCCGATCCATAAGGCGGCATCGATGCCGGTGCCCTCGAGGCCAAAGAGCCCGGTATTGCGGTACATCTCTTCACTAACCTGCGAACCCAGGCTCTCACCGAAGAGAAAGAACTTCGGTCGTTTGGACTTAGGCATCGCCAGCAGTCGTTGGACGATGCCGGCGACCACCATCGAGGTTTGGGCGCTACCGGTTGGTACGCGCGTTAACGAAAGTGCAGACGGGAGCACTGAATACTGGATAGCGGCCGACGCACAATCACCATGGGTTAGGTACTCGAAGGTTTCGGTCGCCACGTAATTTACGTAACCGGAACCGGTCGGGGAGAAGAGCGCGAAGGCTTTGCGTTCGAGGGCTTTGGTGCGATCAATCTCGGCGAGCAGGACATTCACCCGATCTTGATCGGAGTGGGCAATCTCCAAGGATCCGTAAACCCGGATCGGTTGTTTTGCCCCCGTGATGCCCATCACGGCTTCGATGCTGCTCGGCGGTAGCGCCATGCTAAGCCAGCGCGCGCCCTCGCGGGTTTGCTTCGTCCAGTCCAAGCCTGATGCGGGAGACCCGGTGACTTCAGGGGTCGAAGGTGGCGTGGTGAGAGCAGCGTCGAGTGCGTCACCCCCCTTACTCAACATTGTTGATGCCCTGGCCACGGCGAACCAGCCGACGCCCAAGGTGATGCCGGCACTTGTCATGCGCCCGAGCATGCGATGATCGTGCACCTCGCCACCGAGTAGGTAGGTGGCCACTCGACTACTTGCCGACGTCAGTGCGGATTCAGCTTTAGCGAGCCCGAATGTCGCGAGCCCAACAACAGCGCCGATGGCGATGGCCCTAGGCGGTGAGACATCGCGGACCTCGTCCTCCCAAAACTTCGCTCCGTTGTGCTCGGTGCCACCATCAAAATCATCGTCAAGGAGTGAGCCCGGTGCGCTCTTCCAGGGCTGGGTACTTGCCCAGGAGCCGATGCCGACGACCGCGGCCGCGGCCAAACTGGCGCCGCGGTCGCGATTGCCGTTGGCACCTGGGGTCAGATCCGAAGCTAAACTTGCGATGGCTGTTGTCACCGCGGTCTGAGCAAGTAGCCGGCCGACGGCACGCTGCGCTGATTCATGTTCGCGCCAGGCCAGCGCCACCGCGGCACCTGCCGCCAATGCGCCAACCGAGCCGGCGACAAGTAGGCGGGCAGCGGGGGTTGGGGTATCGGACCTGGAAAAACGCGACGCAATTGCCGAGATGGTCGCACTGCCAGCACTGATGACGCCGTAAGCCATCGCTGCCGTGGTGCCGGTGATGACCGCCTGATCGGTGGACCCGCGAGTCAGCAGGTTCGGCTGATAGGAGCGGCCGACCGCGTAAGCGGTGCCAAATAAGCCGGCGCGTGCCGCATGATCCATCGTGACCTCCTAGGGCGGACACCAAGATTAGCCGCCCCGTCGGCCGGCGGTGCTGGGTAGGGCATGGCTACCTATGGTTAGCGCAGGGAGCCACTACGCCTTGGCGTGCTCGTCGCGGCGCGGATTTTGCGACCCAGCACGGCTTCGAACGGGTTCTGCCTTCTTATCTAGACGTCATAAATGATGCTGAGGTCGAAGCCATTCGCGAGCAACGCGGCCGAAGCAATCGAGGCAGGTGATAGACAAGGCCACGGGAATCTCTGAACTTTCGGGGATTATGGGTCTTGCTGGACCTGATCATGGATCGTGCTAGCAGCCGTCGAGGCTACAACTTCCGAAGGACATCAGGAGGACGTAAACTTGCGCCGCCAAAACGCCCACGGTGACGAGGCCGGCGATCACGACCGCGGCCGTCGCGAGACCCGCGCCCTTTGTCTGCGTCGACTTCGCGGCCGAGCGCGCCCTGATCCCCGCCCTGAGGGCGATGACAGGAATCACCAGCGCGACGAGTGCGATCGCTACCACGACGGCAATCGAGAGAACCTTGACCACAGGAGGGTTCGAGGGCTCGTAGGTGATCATGGCCGCTAAAAACAGGGCGGTGTACTCGATGAAGATCAAGATCGGGGACAGGATCACGCTCACCAGAGCCAGCACGAATGAGGTGACAGGCCGCTTCATGGCAGTTGCTTTTGGATGGCTCTCATGGACCTCAAGGTAATGCTTGACCTTGACTCACGCGAGAGCTTTTTCGAATACTTGCTGGTACCGCCAGCACCGGAGGTGAAGGCTTCCACAGGGGCCCTGCCCTCTCGACTCGAGGTCCCGGAAGGAAACGCCTCCACGGTAAGCCGTGCTCTCGGAAAAATCCAGCAGCTCCGCTCGGCAACTCAATCGACCGTGAGCGCTCCTCATACTGCTTATCACGCCCCCTACTCTCCTGCGGCACTTGACCCTACTCGGTGCATGGTGACGTGAATACTTGACTCTCAGGATTCTGAGGCCAACTTAACGGACTCCATTCTCGAGTCGATCCCATCAGGCCTTGGCCTAAAAAGAATGTTCGCAAAATGTTCGCATTTTCAAAGCCTCGTTCTCAATCTTGACCCGGGGTTGTTAAGAACTACACCAGCTACTTGTATACGTATTCGGGTTGCAAGTGTCGGCAATATTCCCCCCCGAGCCTTCAAAGATCCTTGAGTAAGGATTAATGAAGTGGCGGCCCGACTTCTGCACTTGACTCGGCGTAGAGCAAGCCACCGGCACACGCCGCGAGTAGTAGATGAATAATTAAAAAGCACGAACCGGTCGGACGCCGTACGCGGCGCCCTCGTAGTAGCCGTGCTGGAACCCAGGCGTGAAGCCTTGGTACGACGCCTCGCCCGAAGGCCCCTGCGAGGAACTCCAGTAGCCACCAGCCCTAACGCCGCCAACTTTGGCTTGCTGCTCATACAGGGCGTTCAACTCATCCGCGGAGGGTAGAAACCAATCGGTCTTACCACCACCTTCATAGTCGCTCACGGTGTTCGCCGCACCCGACCCACACGCGGCTGCTATCAGCTTCGTGTTCGCCGCACCTGCTCCTATCGTTTCCGTCGTTCCAGAGACAACATCCAAGGACCAAATGTCACACCACACTTCTTCAGGTAATTCGGGCGCCGCCTCCAAATACCTACCCCACGGCTGGTCAGAGCCCGCGTCATAGAACACAATCCCCCCACCCGGGCCAGGGTCGCCGACCTTGCAATCCCCAGCAGCGCAGGCCGCGGCGCGCACAGCCAACGCGTCGGCAGCAATCTGGTTACCGCGATTCACGCTGATGCTGATACCGCCAACAATAAGTGCAAGAACGAGCACCACAAGGATCCCAGCTACTAGCGGCTTACTAAGCACGGTCCCTCCAATAGAAAACCTGAGCGAACTCCCGCAAACGATGATACGTGAGGGAATACAACCCACCCCCTTTCGCGCCCTCTGGCCTTTCTAATGGCCCCGATATCGAGGAGCGAGGACTGAGGGGTCCGGTCACAATGCACCTGGTTCGCGCACGAAATCTGCTCGTGGTGGATCTAGGCCAAGAAGGCATGATTCGAACCTGCGACGCACGGTTTAGGAAACTTTGGTTCTTCGGTACCAAAGGTCGGTGCCGCTGCGGCGCTCGCGGATTGCGGTGGCCTCATATCTGGTAATCGGACGATCCTTGGGTCGGGGGATAACGCCACCGGTCCACTGCCTTGATGCCTCAAGGACTTCCTGCATCTGCTCGGCGTACGGCTGCCAATCGGTAGCCAGGTGCCAGAACCCACCAACTTTGGTACGCGAAGCAAGTAGCGCGGCATTAGTCGGTGTGACAAGGCGTCTTTTATGGTGCCGGGCTTTTGGCCACGGGTCCGGGAAGAAAGTTCTAATTCCCTCGAGGGCAGATTCGGCCAGCATTAGTTCTGCAATGACGAGGCCGTCGCCAGCAATCGCGCGAATATTTGTCAGATGGCTTTCGCGTGCGCGATACAGCAAGTCACCTAGTCCTGGAGTGTGGACATCAACCGCGAGAATCCCAAGATCTGGTGCAGCTGCGGCCATCGTGACGGTTGCCGATCCGGTGCCGAAGCCGATTTCAAGTATCACCGGCAGGCCTGCGAAAATCTCGCCAAGGTCGAGTGTTTCAGCGCCCATCGGCAGTAGCAGCCCATCTGCCTCAGCAATAGCGGTTGCTTGGCGCTCGGAGACGCGACCGCGCCGCGGAATATAGGTGCGGATCGTCACGAATTCGTCGCGAACTCTAGGTGCCGGTATTAACGCGCAGGTCGAGTGCACTGTTAATGCGGTAGCGCCTATCGGCCTCGATCCGCCACGCTGATTGGCGGCCGCGGGCGCGAAACTGCCAAGTTTCTAAGCCGTCTTTGACTTCGGTATCGGTACTTGATTCACCTATCAGCGCGGTGTCTTCATCGATGCCGACGATGTAGGTGCCGGGCGCTAGAAGCGGTCGCATTGCAAAATCTGGGACCCATTTTGTGTAACGATCAAAGTGCGGCAAGACGCGAATATCTGGAATGACACCGAGTCCATAGACGCCACCGGCACGTGGATGCCGAAAGTCGGGCACATACCCCGCCAGGGCCATGGCCCCGGCGCTGCAACCGGCAAGGGATGCACCTAGGCGCCACTCGCGCTCGATCGCTTGCCAAACCAAGGTGCCGGCCAAGGTGCGCGCCAGGAAACCCGGGTTGCCGCCGGATAGGTAAATCAGTCCGGCACCGGACACCAAATCTGCCCACTTCGAGTCGTTGGCATGCTCTTGGGTGCGGACATCAAGCACCACTTGTTCAACGCCGAGCCGTTGCGCGGCCTGGGCCCCAAGACGGTGCCAATTATCTAGTGACCGCTGGCCCTCCGGGGCCGCCGCGGTGGCAAGTTGCACATAGCGCGCGGGCCGGTTTTGGAGTAACCACTCCTCGATTTCCTGCATTACTGGTAGGTACTCACCACTGCCAACCAGCGCGAGTCGTCCGGCGCTGATCATGGGTGCAGCCTACGTCCGTATGCGTCGGCAGCATTGGGGTGGGAGGATGTGGGGGTGAGCGTTGGGCTGCAGGAAATTGACCTTGCGGTAATAGGCATGACGTGTACCTCGTGCGCGCAGCGGATCCAGGGCCAACTCAATCAACTCCCAGGGGTAACCGCGAGTGTTAACTATGCAACCGAATCCGCACACATCGATTTCACCGCTCAATACCTGCCGGCGGATTTCGTCCGAGTAATAAAAGAAGCGGGTTACGACGCGCTAGCACCCGAGCAGCAAAGTGATGTTGACCAAGCAATAGCTAAAGATGCAATTTCCATCCGCCGGCATTTTTGGTTTTCCTTAGTTCTGGCCATTCCGGTAGTGCTGCTCTCGATGATCGCGAGTTTGCAATTCGATGGCTGGCAGTGGGTGCTGCTCGCGTTGACAACTCCAGTGGTGGTTTGGGGGGCGTGGCCATTTCACAAAGTGGCTTGGCTGAACCTTCGCCGCGGCACCGCGAATATGGATACCTTGATTAGTTTGGGCACCTGGGCTGCGTACCTCTGGAGTGTTTGGGCACTGCTACTTGGTGGATCAGGTGCACTGACCTACCGGGCCAGCCATTCACTATTTGTGGGGGCGATGGCTGAAATGGGTCAGCCACCGGCCTTGTATTTCGAGGTGGCCGCGGCGCTTCCGGTTTTCGTGCTGGCCGGGCGCTGGTTCGAGTCTCGAGCGAAACGCACTTCGAGTTCTGCGATGCGTGAGTTGTTGTCACTACGCATTGATCGAGCGACAGTGCTGCGCAACGGGATTGAAACCGAGGTGCCACTGGCCGAACTACTGGTGTCCGACACCTTCATAACCAAGCCGGGTGAGCGGATCGCAACCGACGGCGAAGTCATTGATGGTGAGAGCTCGGTAGACGAATCGTTGCTGACCGGTGAGTCCATCCCAATCTGGGTTGGTCCGGGCTCGGTGGTGGTCGGGGCCACCGTGAACCTTGATGGACGGCTAGTTGTTCGAGCCACCGGCGTGGGCGAGCAAACTAAATTGGCCCAGATTGCGCGGTTGGTGGCGGCCGCCCAAACTGGTAAGGCACCGATTCAACGGCTTGCTGATCGAATTGCCGCGGTTTTCGTCCCGATTGTCTTGGGTTTGGCTTTTTTTACTCTTTTGTGCTGGTTACTGCTGACCGGTGATGCGCAGGCGGCATTTGCGGCGGCGGTAGCCGTGGTGATCATCGCCTGCCCGTGCGCACTCGGTCTGGCCACCCCGATCGCGCTGCTGGTTGGCACCGGGCGTGGGGCGCAGTTAGGTATCGTGCTGCGCGGTCCGCAAACCTTGGAGCAAAGCCGCCGCATTGATGCCATGGTGCTGGATAAGACCGGCACGATCACCACCGGTCTGCTGGCAGTTGAAAGTGTGACGGTGGCGCCGGGTAGCGATCGTGGCGAGGTGCTCACCTTGGCGGCGCGGGTTGAGTCGTACAGCGAGCACCCAGTGGCCCGGGCGATTGTTGCGGCCGCGGCCTCCGCCTCCGCGCCGATTGCCAGCACCGAGTTCGTTAACTCACCCGGCCGAGGTGCTTCGGCGCGCATTGACGGTGCGCTGGTGCGAATTGGCAAGCCCGCATGGGTGCTTGAACAGATAAATCACTCGGGGGCCGCATGGTTCGATGCGGCTATCCGTGCCGCGGCTACAACTGGATCAGCGGTGGTCGCCATTGCAGGAGACGACGAACTCCTAGCGGTGATAGCCCTCGCCGACACCGTGCGCCCGACGAGTAGGCGAGCCGTTGCCGAGCTCCGGGCATTGGGTATCTCGTTAACAATGCTCAGCGGTGATTCGCTCGCCGTCGCAAAGCAGGTTGCCGCCGAAGTGGGCATCGACGAGATAGTCGCCGATGTGCATCCCGAGGAAAAGGTGGCAGCGGTTGCTGCGGCACAGCAGTCCGGCAAGGTAGTCGCGATGGTAGGTGATGGGGTAAATGATGCGGCCGCATTGGTGCAAGCAGATCTTGGTATCGCGATGAGCGCAGGATCAGATATTGCCATCGAAGCCAGTGATATCACCTTGGTGCGAAATGACCTGCTGGCTGCGGTGGATTCGATTCGATTAGCGCGGCGCACCCTGCGCATTATCAAGGGGAATCTCTTCTGGGCCTTCGCTTATAACGTTGCGATGATTCCGCTGGCGGCAGCTGGATTACTTAATCCGCTGCTTGCCGGGGCCGCGATGGCATTCTCCTCGGTGTTTGTGGTGGCAAACTCGCTAAGGCTGCGTAGCTTTAAGCCGATTAGCGGTATGGCTTCCTGAGCAGCATGAGTTTTGACTTGCTTCGCGAGGCCAATCTTAATGAGTTGCGTCAGCGGACAAGTGCCAAGTGGCGGTATTACGAACCCGATGTTATTCCGGCGTGGATTGCCGAAATGGACTACCCACTGGCACCAGCAATAGCCGAGACTTTGCATGCGGCGGTCGATAGGTCTGATACCGGCTACCGATGGGTCGGTGAACTACCCGAGGCCCTCGCGTGTTTTGCCGCTGACACTTGGGGCTGGCGGCTAGACCCTGCGCAAGTCATCGTGTTACCGGATGGGCTGACGTGCATCGCCCAAGCCGTCTCACACCTCAGCCGGCCAGGTGATGGGGTGGTGATCAATACTCCTGCTTACCCACCGTTTTTCACCACGGTGCGCGATATCGCCCGGCGCACCCTCGTTGAGGTGCCATTGCTGCGCACTGAGCTTGGCGGGTATGACTATGACGTTGCTTCCATGGAACAGGTATTTGCTAGAAAAGATGTGACCGTCTACTTGCTTTGCAGTCCGCATAACCCAACCGGCTCCGTCCCGAGCCATGAGACACTCTTGGCAATTGCTGACGCAGCACAACGGCACGGGGTGAGTGTTATTGCGGATGAGATACATGCGCCGCTAACTTACCCCGGGGTGACGCACACTCCATTTCTTTCGATTGCTCCATTAGGCCTGAGCGCTATCTCAGTTATTTCTGCATCAAAGGCATGGAATATCGCTGGGTTGAAATGCGCACAGATAGTGGCGGCTGATGAGGAAATTTTGATCAAGCTGCAAACGAGCATTCCGCTCGAAGTGACTTACGGGACCGGCCATTTAGGGGTCCTTGCATCAATTGCCGCCTATCGGGACAGCGTGCCGTGGCTAGATGAGGTGCGGGCGTTGATCGCCAGCAACTCGGTGCTCCTGCGTGAAATGTTGGCTCTGCAATTACCGAAAGTGTGCTTTGCCCCCCCCTCAGCTTCATATCTGGCGTGGCTGGATTTTGGTGCCTACGAAGTTGGTGATGATCCGGCGGCGTATTTCGCGGAGCGGGCCAAGGTGGGTCTGAGCCCGGGACCGGGTTTTGGTGAGCTTGGCATTAAGTGTGCCAGATTGAATTTCGGCACCGCACCGCAAATCCTGGGCGAGATCGTAAACCGACTGGCCATGTCGATTGACGGTGCGTCAAACTAGCAAAGTACGGTTGGTAAGTGCGACTTCACGTCTTCGGCTCGCGTGCTCTAGTCGCAATGGGTGCCACCATCCTGGCTTTGGCAGTGCTACCCGTGGTTCAGGCGAAACCGGATACCAGTGGCGCGGGCGCACGGGTTGCCATCGGCGATTCGGTGATGCTGGGGGCCAAGTGGAACCTGCTGAACCGCCAGGACTTCACCTTGGTTGACGCCGTGGTGAGCCGACAGGCTGCCACCGGTCCTGGCTTATTGCGCCAACTCGGCGGTGCGCTCCCGACCAACGTCATCGTGCACCTCGGTACGAACGGGTCGTATCCGCTAAGAACCTGTAAGAAATTGGTCAAAGCCGCGGGCCCGACCCGCAAGGTGTTCTTGCTGACCCTAAAAGTTCCACGCTTGTGGGAGCCGGTAAACAACGAGATGCTGCGCGAGTGCGATGCCGCCTTCCAAGCCGAGCGGGTGCATCTGGTCGACTGGAATTGGGCCGCCAGTCGCCATGAGGAAAAGTGGCTCTATGGCGACGGGGTGCACCTGCGCCCGGCGGGTGCCCGGGCATTTGCCCGCATCATCAATGCGGCGATTGCCAAGGCTTACCCACCTGTCACTACCTCCCCACCTACCCCTGTGCAGTTGGTCACAAGTGCCAGTTTTGCCGCCCCTATGGTCAACATGGGGGCCATTCAGGCATCATTATAGGACTGCACTGTTGCCCGAGCGGTGCCTTTAATTTGGAGCCGTGAATGTCGATCGCAGGCCTAGTGAATACCCCGACCACCAATAAGCAATTGCTCGAGTGGGTTGAAGAGATGGCCGCACTTGCGAAGCCGGATCGCGTCGAATGGTGCGACGGCTCCGAAGCCGAATGGGATCGCCTAACAAAGTTAATGGTGTCCTCCGGCACGATGATTCAACTAAACCCCCAGATCCGCCCAAATTCGTTCTTGGCTCGTTCTAGCCCAAGTGACGTTGCGCGCGTTGAAGACCGAACCTTCATTTGTTCAGAGCGTGAAATTGATGCCGGCCCGACGAACCATTGGTCTGAGCCGTCAGCGATGCGCGCCAAATTACGTGGACTATTTGACGGCTCAATGCGTGGCCGCACGATGTATGTGGTGCCGTTCTCGATGGGCCCGCTTGGCTCGCGCATCTCGCAACTCGGTGTTGAAATAACCGACTCGCCATATGTTGTAGTGAATATGCGAACCATGACGCGCATGGGGCAGGCGGCACTTGATCAAATTGGCGAACATGGCGAGTTTGTGCCGGCCGTGCACACCGTCGGCTACCCACTTGTAGATGCAGCGGGTGCGCGCCGGGATGACGTCACGTGGCCGTGCAATGACGAGAAATACATCGTGCACTTCCCGGAGACCCGCGAAATCTGGTCCTTCGGTTCCGGGTACGGCGGCAACGCCCTACTCGGCAAGAAGTGCTTTGCTTTGCGCATCGCTTCGGCGATGGCGCGAGATGAGGGCTGGCTCGCCGAGCACATGCTTATTTTGAAATTGACCTCGCCCACCAACCACGTGCACTACATCACCGCGGCATTTCCGTCCGCATGTGGCAAAACCAATCTGGCGATGCTCGTCCCGACGATTCCGAACTGGAAAGTTGAGACTGTCGGTGACGATATCGCCTGGATGCGGTTTGGTGAAGACGGTCGCCTTTATGCGATCAACCCGGAGGCCGGGTTCTTCGGTGTCGCACCCGGTACCGGTATGGAGACCAACGCCAACGCGGTCAGGTCACTTGATGCTAACTGCATTTTCACCAACGTTGCCCTCACCGATGACGGCGATATCTGGTGGGAGGGGCTAACACCGAATGCCCCAGCACACCTAATCGACTGGAAGGGCCAGGACTGGACGCCGGGTTCCGGTGAGCTATCTAGTCATCCCAATGCGCGCTTTACCGCGCCGGCGGGCCAATGCCCGTCCATCGCGCCGAATTGGCAAGACCCAGCAGGTGTTCCAATCGACGCCATCTTGTTCGGGGGGCGGCGGGCGACGAATGTGCCACTTGTTACCGAGTCCTTCGACTGGGAGCACGGGGTATTCATGGGTTCGAGTGTTTCGAGCGAGACAACAGCGGCGGCGGTTGGCGCAGTTGGTGAACTTCGCCGCGACCCCTTCGCGATGCTCCCGTTCTGCGGCTACAACATGGCCGACTACTGGGGTCATTGGTTGGCGGTTGGTGGGTTCACCGATGCCGCGAAGTTGCCGAAGATTTACGCGGTGAACTGGTTCCGCAAGGATGCTAACGGCAAGTTCCTGTGGCCCGGGTTCGGCGAAAACTCCCGGGTCCTCGAGTGGATCATTAAACGCCTTGATGGGGTAACCGAAGCGGTCGAGACTCCGCTCGGCCGCATCCCGGCCCCAGGTTCTCTTAACTTCGACGGCCTTGATATCTCCGATGAGCAAGCTGCTGAACTATTTGCCATCGACAGGGCATCGTGGCTGGCGGAGTCAGATCTCACCGAGGCGTACTACGACAAGTTCGGCGACCGAATTCCCGCAGCGCTGCGCGACCAATTGGCGGCACTTAGGGCACGACTTAATTAGTTGGTTGCTTAGTCAGCGTTGCGACCAAAACGGCCTTGATTGAGTGCATACGATTCTCAGCTTGGTCAAACACGATGCTGGCCGCAGAGTTGAACACTGCATCGGAAACCTCAACACCATCCGTTAACCCAAAGCGGTCGGCAAGCTCGCGCC
>JAQCEO010000022.1 GCA_027729805.1 Actinomycetota bacterium | reverse complement strand
CATCTCGGCCCAGCCCGGGCTGCTGCGGGTCTACGCCTGTGGTCCCACCGTCTACCGCGATGCCCACGTAGGCAATATGCGCACCTTCCTGCTCACCGATCTAATTCGCCGCACCGCCGAGTTCAGCAAAATCCAGGTTCGGTTGGTCCAGAACATCACCGACGTCGGCCACATGGCCGACGACGCCGGCCTAGGCGGTGTGGACGAAGGCCAGGGCGATACCGAGGATCGCGTACTGCAGCAGGCAGCAACCGAAGGCAAAGGCGCCCTCGAGGTAGCGCGGCACTACGAGGATAGGTTCCATCGAGATTTGGCCGCGCTAAATATTTATCCAGCCGACGAATACCCGCGGGCCAGTGAGTCAATTGACTTAATGATCGAACTAATCAGCAAACTGCTAGACGATGGTAATGCCTACCTCGGAACCGACGGCTCGGTGTTCTTCGACGCCCGCACCTTCGAGGGCTATGGCGAACTCAGCGGCAACAATCTTGCCCAACTGCGACCCGGGCATCGATTCGCTGGCGAGGTTGATCCGGCGAAGCGCTTCCACGCGGACTGGGCACTGTGGAAGAAATCGGGCTCAACTCGTACCCAATTGGTTTGGCAGACACCTTGGGGCGCTGGCTTCCCCGGTTGGCACACAGAGTGCAGCGCCATGAGCCTTGACCTCCTCGGGCACGACATTGATATCCACACCGGCGGCATCGATCTAAGATTTCCGCACCATGAAGATGAGCGCGCGCAAAGTAACTCAATAGCCGGGCGCGAGGTCGTCCGCCATTGGGTGCACGCAGAGCACCTGTTGTTTGAAGGCCGCAAGATGAGCAAGTCCAGCGGCAATGTGGTGCTGGTCAGTGATGTGATTGACCGCGGGCTCGACCCACTTAGTTTGCGGCTCGCGTTCTTACAACATCGCTACCGGCAACAGATGAACCTAACCTGGGAAGTAATCGACGGTGCTGAAACCACACTGACGAGGTGGCGCACCCGCGTTGCCCAGTGGGCAAATGCGCCCTCCGCGCCACTTGACGCAGGTGCCGTTCAACTGGTTACCGACGCCGTTAATGAGGATCTGGACACTCCCCTTGCACTTCAGAAATTACGGGCGGTGGAACGAAGTGAAACGTTAAGCGATGGCACCAAATTCGAGACTTTCGCCCATCTTGATCGACTTTTTGGCTTGGACTTAACCCGCGATGTCGGGCGGTCACCTGTGGAGCACTCACCTAAGGTACAAGGCTTACTTGCCGAACGTGCCGCCGCACGAACCAATAAGGATTGGGCGGCCAGTGATCGCCTGCGTGCGGAGCTCGCCGAACTTGGGGTGGTTGTCGTAGACACCGCTGGCGGCCAGCAGGTCAGCTAGGGAGCCGGTGCGACTTCATCACCAGACGGCGCTGGCGACGGTGAACCACTCGGGAGCGCCCCGGGATCAGCCGGCTTAGCTGGCTTAGCTGGCTTAGCTGGCTTATCAGGGTCCTTACCGCAAATGACTTTCGGCGAAGCGCGGTAGTTAGACGTAATTGTCTCGCGTTTAACCTCTACGCCATCTTTATAGAAGACCCGGTCAACGTCAATGATGAAGCCATCCATACCGGATTGACCAAGGCACTTTTTACTTTTGTCATAAACGGTCGGGTAGGGGCGAATCTGGTATTTCGGGCCAAACTCCGCCTTGATTTCATCGTAGGTTGGCGTACCCCAAAAGGTCGCGGTCATCGAAGTGTTCTTCATCTTGGTGGTGATAACAACTGCATGCGGAGTGTCGTTAGTGAACTGCATATCGAAACTCCCCCATGCCACCGTGGCCTCTAGGCCAGGCTGATATCTGGAGATATAAATAGAGTGCGCCCGGGTGAAGGTGCGCTCCATGCCCGCAAAGAAAGCCGCGGTCCACATCGTCGTTGTTGCCGCCGAGACTCCACCACCGAGTTCTTCCGCGAACACTCCGCCCGCACCGATCACGAAGCCGACGGTGTAGCCATTAGCGATCGTTCTTTCTTTGATGGTGTCGTTCATGGAGAACGTCTCACCGGGCATTAACAAAGTTCCATTTATTCGCCTAGCCGCCTCGCCAATATTTTGCACCCGGTAAGCAGCATAGAGAAACTGTTGCGTGAAGCTGGAGATTTTCTGGGTTATGCCCAGTTGCTCCGCCTGCTCGGTCGTGAGTTTCGGATCGCGAGTGCCCATCGAAACGGTAACGGTTCGATCCGGTGGTTGATTACCCAGAACCGTGGCGACCTGCGCCGATAACTCGTCGTCGGCGATCCCCGAGCCAACTTGGGAGGGCACCACCACCGGCCGCATTAGCACGATTTCAAAGGTGGCATCTCGGCCCGGAATTTCAACCGCCGCAAGCTCGCCGGCAATTGACTGGTGCAAAATGGCGCCGTCAACTACCGGCACTAATTGACCACCTTCCCGGGTGAAAGTCAAGGCATCGGCGATGGCCGCTGGCGGGATGGTCGCGGTGATGTTGCCAGCATTAACGTTCACCGGATTCTTGATTGCGGTGCGCGCAAAAGCTTCGGCTTGCTGTGCGTTCTCGGCAGACACCACAGGAGGCACGTCGATCAACTCCGCGGTGATTGGCTGCCGCTTTTGCATGAACGCGGCTTTCATCGCGTCGCCGGTAGCGGCTACGTCAAGTGCTAAGCCATCAACACCAGGGGTCAGTACCGGTTTGCGCTGCGTCATAATCAAAGTGGGCTCGCGCGCGGGTTGATCGATGCCAGTTGCCACGGCCGCCAGTTGTCCGTCCAAAGCACTTTGATCAATCGAGGTGATCGGCTCGATTTCGAGCTGGGTCATGAAATCGTTGACCAGTGCGATCGGATTCCAGGTACGACCGGTCGCCTGGGCGATCGTCGCCTCGGCATCAAATCTCAGGCCCGCGGCCCGTGGATCAACTACAAACAGCCGCTCGCTCGTGCGCACCCGCAGGGGTTTACGCGCCACCGCGCCGATCGTCCCATTTAGCTTGTCAATTGCCTCGGCTTTACTTAAACCGCCGATATCAACCCCGGCGACGGTGGTGCCGGAGCGAATACCGTCGCCGGCCAAGACAATGGCCCCCAAATAAAGGGTAGCTACGGCGGCCACGATGCCGAGGATGATGAACAGCGCCCGGAGGAAGGCCCGCCAGGGCGAGGCCTGACGCTCATGCTCAGCCACGCGGGCAACCCCTTACCGATTTTCGTTGGCAGTACCAAGTAGATGTGACCATGATGATAAGCGACATTTGCCATAAATCAACGGAAGCGTGATTGCGATTCGATTACCGGAAAAGTGGCAGCCGCGGAGCCGAGGATGACCCCACCCAGTAAATAGACCCATTGCTGGGTTCCGCCGGCGAGCGCAAGATCACCAGATGGTGACTGGGTTGACATGAGGATGGTGCCCGATAGCCAACCAGTGAGCACCGCCCAGGCCCCAAGCCGGCTGCGCACCAGCCAAGCGCCGCCGCGAATCAAGATCAACAGGAGTAGCACGACCAGGGCCACCCCCCAGGGGACAACTAACTGTCCCCACGGCCAGGTGGTGACCAACCTGTTCGCCTGCACGAACGCACCGAGCAGGCCCGTCGCCAACCCGATCACGAACAAGGCGGCTAGCAAGAGCACCCGGGTCACGTCGAAATACCCGCAAAGAGGTCGGTCTCGGGCCGGGTCATCGGGATCGGTCCCAGCGCCAGGCGGTAAAACTCGGTGCCGAACGCCTCGGCGCCAACATTGTCGGCCAGGGCGAAGAAGCCGCCGCTGACGTCGACCTGGGTGCCGTGGGCTCTCAGCGCCGCCATTTTCGCCGGCAAGAACTCTGGGGCAACGATGGTCGTCGTCACCAATTCGTCATCGCACGCGAACGGGATGTCGTCGGGGTCCATCACGGCAAACTCGGACTCAGCGTGCTCACCCCCGGCTGCCTTCATCGCTTCAATACCGGCCCGGATGACACTCTTCGGGAAAGCCGTCCAATAGACCTTGGTCACCTGCCATGGCGCACCGAGCTCTGGGCCAAATGACGAACTGGCCGCGAGCGTGATCGCGTAGTGGGTAACGCGGTGCGCCTGAATGTGGTCTGGGTGTCCGTAGCCACCGAAGTCGTCATAAGTCACGACCACCTGCGGCCGCACCTCCCGAATAACACGCACCAGTTCGGTTGCGGCGACGAGCAAATCGGCGCGCCAGAAGCAGTCGGGGTTCTCATTACTGGCCGTGCCCACCATTCCCGAGTCACGAAACCGGCCCGGGCCGCCCAGGAGACGCCAATCCACCACCCCAAGTTCAGCCATCGCGGCGCCAAGCTCGGTTAACCGGTGGGCACCTAGTGCGTCATTCTTATCGGCTGCCAGATGACCGAACTCGTCTAGCAAAATCTCGCCCTCCTCGCCCAGGGTGCAGGTGACCAAGGTGACTTCGGCCCCCTCGGCCACGTATTTAGCCATGGTTACCCCGGTGCCAATGGCTTCGTCATCGGGATGGGCGTGGACCAGCATTAGTCGTCTACTCATCCCCGAAGATTAGTGACCGATGCCCAATGCGGCACGATGCGCAGGTGACGACACCCGAATCCTTCCCCCGGCAAAAGGCCCGCACCCGCGGATTCCAGCTTGGCCGACCTCGTGGCCTGAAGGTTATTGGCGACCGGGTGCTCTTCATCCGCAGTAGCAGTGGGATTGATCCGACTGGCAGTCTTTGGCAACTTGATCTGACCGCGCAGCCGCCGACCGAGGTTTGCTTGGTCGACGCGGCAACGATGCTGACAATCGGGGATCTCCCCGCCGCTGAGCGCGCCCGCCGCGAGCGAATGCGCGAGGTGACCTCAGGCATCACCCATTTCACCGCGGACAAATCCGGCACGGTGCTCGCCTTCGCGATTTCTGGAATCCCTTATGTGAGTGTGATCAGCCAAGTTGTTCGCACTCGGGAGCTGGCCGCACCCGGTGCAGTTACCGATCCACGGGTCAGCCCCGGCGGCCAGCATGTTGCCTATGTGGTCGATGGCTCCCTTTGGGTTATCGATACACACGATCTAGGTGCGCAACCGCAATTGCTATGCGAGTCCACTAGTGAGACCGAAACTTGGGGATTGGCGGATTTCATTGCCGCCGAAGAACTTGATCGGCTACGCGGTTATTGGTGGCTGCCCGATGGGTCTGGGTTGATTGTTGAACGCTCGGATAACTCACCGGTTGGTGTCAGATGGATAAGTGATCCGGCAAGACCCACCGACGAGCCGGTTGCCCACCGTTACCCCGCGGCCGGGGAGCCCAACCCAATTGTCGAGCTTTGGCTGGTGCCCCTTGACGGTGCCCGCACTCAACTGACCTGGGATCTGATCAAATTCCCTTATTTAGCAACGGTTAACGTCGCTGACGCTGGCATTGTGGTAAGTGTGCTCTCGCGGGATCAACGAACCGCCAGCATAAATCAGGTTGATTTGGAAGCCGGGGCATTGACCGAGATCGCAGTTCGAACGGATCCGGCCTGGCTTGATGTTCATGGTGAACTGCCGTTCCTTGACACCGACGGTGCACTAATTGAAATTGTTGCCGACTCAAAGTCTGATACCAACCGAATCACCCGTGATGGAGCGTTCATCTCACCGGTTGGATTACAGATTAACTCAGTTGTCGACTCGTCAGCAGGTGGCGTTCTCGCCGTCGCCTCCCCGGACCCGATGGAGCAACATCTTTACCGAATAACCGATGACGGCACAACTTCGGCACTTACCTCGGGTGCAAGTTGGAATAATGCCGTTGCTGACGGCGATACGTACGCACTTGCAACAGCTGACTCAATTTCACCACGGGTCGAGTTCACCGTCGTGCATTTCTCGGGAGTGCACCCGATTATTTCGCGCGCGCAAACACCTAATGTTGCTATCAAGCCAAACTTCAGCACCGTTGGTATCGCCCAATTGCGTACCTGTGTGTTCTGGCCAACCGACCATGTCACAGGTTCACGAAAACTCCCGGTGATCATGTCGCCTTATGGCGGCCCGCACGCCCAAATGGTCACCCACATCGCCGGCGGCCACGCAGCCGACCAATGGTTGGCTGACCAAGGGTTTGCTGTGGTGGTGGTAGATGGGCGCGGCACGCCGGGGCGCGGGCCCGCCTGGGAACGCCTGATCAAGAATGACCTAGCAACGGGCATCTTGGCCGACCAGGTCGCGGCCCTCGCGGCCCTCGGCGAAGAACTTTCGGACCTTGATCTGACCAGGGTCGGAATAGTCGGCTGGTCCTTCGGCGGCTACCTTGCCGCCCTAGCCGTCCTGGAGCGCCCAGATGTCTTCCATTGCGCGGTCGCCGGGGCGCCGGTTACCGAGTGGCGCCTCTACGACACCGCCTACACCGAGCGCTACCTCGGGGACCCAAACACTGCGCCGGAGATTTATGACCATTCGTCACTATTGACCAGGGCACACAAACTGCAGCGGCCATTGCTTCTTATCCATGGTCTGGCCGATGACAATGTGCTCGCCGCACACACCTTGCAGTTTTCCAGTGCACTGCTAGCAGCCGGCCGGATTCACTCGATGCTGCCCTTAAGCGGGGTAACCCACATGACACCGCAAGAGGTGGTAGCCGAAAACTTACTTCGGGCGGAAGTCGATTTCTTTAGGACTCATCTGCAGTGAACTCATCGCCAAATACTCGGGCCCGGGTCAATCGGTGTGTCCGGTCCCACCCCGTAGTCGGTGCCGATCTCGCGGATCAGATCATTCGACCCGGCGTCCTGACCCGTTAGTGCACCACCCGGCTGCGGTGGTAGGCCCGGATCCGGTCCGAGGATCTCCTTGGTGCCCAAGAACTCCAAGATCGGGAAGTGGCACGCCACCTGGTGGCCGGTCTCAAAATCCACAAGGGCAGGTTTTTCTGTCGCGCAGATATCCTGCGCCTTGAAACACCGGGTATGAAAAACGCAACCGGCCGATGACGGCGTCGGTCTCACCGCGCGCGTATCCAGAGATAATGCCAAGGACGGTGCCGAAGAAGACCGTGAGGATCGTCGCGGTGGTGGCAATGAGTAACGAGATGCGCAGCCCGTAGAGCAACTGCGCGAAAATATCGCGCCCCGTCCCCCACTCGACCCCGAGTGGGTGCTCGGTGCTGATGCCACCCCAAGGGCCAACTGGGCCGCCGCCGCTGTCGCTGATCGACTCCTTGTCGAATGAATAGGGGTCAACACCGATCAGGTCACAAATTATCGGCGCGAAAATCGCAATCAGATACAAACCGATCAAGATGATCAAACAGACCATCGCCAACTTGTCGCGGCGCAGGCGCGCCCACACAATCTGCCGCAGGGAGCGACTGGCAACTTCGTCGTCAGCCAAAGCAGCCGGGCTATCGAGTACCGCCGACTTGGCCGCTAGCTCCCCTACCAATCTTTCAACGCCAGTCAACGCTCACGGGCCTGATGTTCACCTGCGTGCCACCAAGTGGACCCCTCGGCTAGGTCAGGGTAACTGGCCCACCCTTCGATACCCCGCCTAGCGGTTGGATCGTGACCTAGTTGTGCCGAAACTCTTGAGTTTAACGCTGTGGTTTGGGCTTCCGGCCGGCTTTGGCCCGGTCCACCGCAAGTAACTGCACCTTACGGATCCGCACCGTGGCGGGGGTGACCTCGACGCACTCGTCCTCGCGGCAGAACTCCAGAGCCTGCTCCAGGCTAAGTTGCTTGTGCGGGATGAGGGGAACCAAGATGTCGCCGGAGGATTGGCGCATATTGGTGAGTTTCTTCTCCTTGGTCGGATTGACGTCCATATCGTCTGATCGCGAGTTCTCGCCGACGATCATGCCCTCATAAACATCGGTCCCAGGTCCCACGAACATGGTGCCGCGTTCTTGTAGGTTGGCGAGGGCGAAGCCAGTTGTCGGGCCGGTGCGATCGGCCACTAGCGATCCGGTTGGCCGGGTACGAAGTTCACCGTGCCATGGCTCGTAGCGATCGAAAACGTGGTGCAATAAGCCGGTACCGCGAGTCTCGGTGAGGAATTCGGTGCGAAAGCCAATCAGGCCACGGGCCGGGACGATGTAGTCCATGCGGACCCAGCCGGTACCGTGATTGACCATCTGCTCCATACGACCCTTGCGCAGTGCCATCAATTGTGTAACAACACCGAGGTAGTCCTCGGGAATGTCAACCGACAGGCGCTCCATCGGCTCATTGATTTTGCCGTCAATGATGCGGGTGACAACTTGTGGCTTACCAACGGTGAGCTCGAAGTCTTCGCGACGCATCATCTCGACGAGGATCGCAAGTTGCAACTCGCCACGGCCTTGAATCTCCCAGGTGTCGGGCCGCTCGGTCGGATTCATGCGGATCGAGACGTTGCCGACGAGTTCTTGCTCAAGTCGCGCCTTCACCATGCTGGCGGTGAGCTTTTTGCCGCTTCGACCGGACAGGGGTGCCGTGTTGATACCAAATGTCATCGAGATCGATGGCTCATCGACAGTTATCACCGGCAGCGCCACCGGATTGTCGATATCGGCGAGGGTCTCACCGATGGTGATCCCCGGGATACCGGCAACCGCGATGATGTCACCTGGGCCCGCGCTTTCGGCTGGCACGCGAGTTAGTGCCTTGGTGATTAGCATTTCAACAACCTTGACGCGCTCGACGGATCCGTCGGCTTTCATCCAAGCCACCTGCTGACCCTTCTTGATGTAGCCCTGATGCACCCGGCAAAGGGCCAGGCGCCCGAGGTACGGCGAGGCATCGAGGTTGGTGACGTGGGCTTGCAGGGGCTTGGCTTCGTCATATGTTGGCGCCGGCACCGTCTTTAATAATGTGGTGAACAACGGTTCGAGGTTCTCCTCTTCGGGCATGCCGCCGTCAGCGGTGCGAGTTAGTGATGCGCGGCCAGCTTTTGCGCTGGTGTAAACAATAGGAAAGTCAATTTGCTTCTCGGTGGCATCCAAGTCCAAGAACAGTTCATAAGTCTCGTTAACAACCTCGGCGATACGCGCGTCGGGGCGGTCAACCTTGTTGATGACGAGAACCACGGGCAGGTTCTTCTGTAGGGCTTTGCGCAGCACGAACCGGGTCTGCGGTAGCGGGCCCTCGGATGCATCAACGAGTAGCACTACCCCATCAACCATCTCCAAGCCGCGCTCGACCTCGCCGCCGAAGTCAGCGTGCCCGGGGGTATCGATGATATTGAAGGTCACCCCACCGGCCGGGGCGCCAGCACCGGTGTAGTGGACCGAAGTGTTCTTGGCGAGGATCGTGATGCCCTTTTCGCGCTCCAGATCCATGGAGTCCATGACCCGGTCATTGACATCCTGATTCTCGCGAAAGGCGCCCGACTGCCACAGCATGGCATCCACCAAAGTGGTTTTCCCATGGTCGACGTGGGCAATGATGGCAACATTTCGAAGATCTTCGCGGTGGGTCACCACGGCAGCCTATGTGGTGCGAGGCCGATCAGTGAAAACACTTAACCCAGCTATCACGTGAGTACCCGCGATATTTACATGGGTGCGTGCGTTTTCGTTGTGAAACAGGGGGAGAATCCAGATTTTATGACGTAACCGCGCGCACCCAGTTCGATCTTGCCGCCGGGGAGCAGGTAGCGCTCGGTGCCGGCTTTTCGGACGACCAAGATGCGTTCGGCTACATCGCGAATAACCACCGCCGAGACAATGAAGTCAGGTACCACTTGCTCCGACATGTCAGGTGGTCAGACGTTGAAGCGGAACTCCACTACATCGCCATCGGCCATTACATATTCCTTGCCTTCAATGCGGACCTTGCCCTTGGCCTTCGCCTCGGCCATCGAGCCATTGGCGACTAGGTCGTCGAAGGAGACAACTTCGGCCTTGATGAAACCCTTTTGGAAATCAGTGTGGATCACCCCGGCGGCCTCGGGCGCGGTTGCACCGATCGGAATTGTCCAGGCGCGGGCTTCCTTCGGGCCGGCCGTCAGATAAGTCTGCAACCCCAAAGTGGCGAATCCAACACGGGCGAGCGCATGTAACCCAGATTCGACCTGGCCCACCGACTGCAACAGTTCGAGTGCCTCGTCATCGGGTAGTTCGACGAGTTCTGCCTCCAACTTCGCGTCAAGAAAGACAGCCTCAGCAGGGGCGACTAACTCCCGCATGCGCTGCTGAAAGTTCGCGTCGGCAAGTTCTTCCTCATCGACATTGATCACATAAAGGAATGGCTTAGCCGTGAGCAAAAACAGCTCGCGCAGCGGCAACGCATCGATACCCGATGCGAAAATTGTCGTACCGCCATCAAGTAGCGCGCGCGCCTCCTGGGTGGCAGCCAAGTTGGCGGCTTTGGATTTATCGGTGCGAGCCTCTTTCTCTAGCCTTGGGATGGCCTTATCGAGCGTCTGTATATCAGCCAGGATCAACTCGGTATTAATGGTTTCCATATCCTCTTCGGGGGATACGCGACCTTCGACATGCACCACGTCATCGTCATGAAACGCTCGCAGCACCTGGCAGATCGCTTCTGACTCCCGGATATTTGCCAAGAACTTGTTACCTAGGCCGGCCCCCTCACTCGCTCCTTTTACAATCCCGGCAATGTCGACGAAAGTCACGGCCGCTGGCAACTCACGCTCAGACGCGAAGATACCGGCGAGGACGCTCAGGCGCGGGTCGGGTACGCCAACGACTCCGGTATTTGGCTCGATGGTGGCGAAGGGGTAATTCGCAGCGAGGACATCGTTCTTGGTGAGTGCATTAAATAGGGTTGATTTGCCCACGTTCGGGAGCCCTACGATGCCAATGGTTAAAGCCACAATCGGCCACCTTATGCGTTAGTGCGTTAAGCCGAACGAAATGGGTTGGTAACAGTCGGGGTCTAGGTCGTTGGAGAAGAACCCCCCTGTAGCCGTCATTCACAGCGCAATCGGCTCATCGCTCGCGCGCACCGCGGGTCCTGATACACCGCGACGACGACCGGCGCGCCCACCCGCAAAGCCATGATGCACTCGGCGATCGAATACACCGAGGCTATGCCGGGGTGACTTCCCACAGGTGAACAACCGGCTCAAGGTCGCTGTCGTGATAATTCCGCACGATGAAAGACATGCCAGAAACCTCCCGGGTGCCACTGAAACCTTAACGCTAGGGCCAAGGCCCCGTTTACGCTCACCAAAACGTGAATGCTCCCGGCCGCGGGGTCAAGCTGCAGCATTGACCCCCGCGGCAAAAAGAAAGGGGAAGCGACTGGCGGCCGGAAGCAGAGCCCGGCGCAAAGTAGGTCGTTGCGATGCGGTGAGGAGCACGAGCGTCAGCATCCGAGCCCGACGAGTGGCCCGCCACCAGGCGCGCTCGTAGTCAGCCGGCCGGTCGGCAACAAGGCAGCGCACCAGTGCCTCCGCTTGGGCCAGGCCAACGGAGATACCCTCGCCGGTGAGCGCATCAACATAGCCGGAGGCGTCGCCAACGAGCAGAACGCGCCCGATCACGCGGCGACTCGATGACTGTCGCAAAGGCCCGGCCCCGAGGACGGGTCCGCCTGCAACTCCGCGCAGTCGTTCGCGCAGGATCGGGAATGCCTGAAGTCGTTGGTCGAAGGAATCGCCGCGGCCGCCAAGGATGGCCACGCCAACATTTCCCGCACCAACCGGCGTTACGTACGCCTCAGCGTCCCTCCCCCAAGTCACCTCTACGTCGTCGCTCCAGGGAGCCATCGCGAAATGTCGCCTCAGCCCAAACCGCGGATTTCCCGTACTCGGGCGATCAACGCCTAGACCGCGGCGGATGCCCGAGTGCAGTCCATCAGCGGCAACCAACCATCGGGCACTGATACCCGCCGCGTGGATACCTCGGTCGTCTTGGGTCACACCGTCCACGCGCGTTTCGATCCGTTGCACTCCGAGTCTGGCTGCTTCGGCCGCAAGTGCACCGGACAAGGCAGTGCGTCGAACACCCATACCGTGCTCGCCGCGAAACCCTGCCTGCACGCGGTGCGAGTCATCGCTGGCGAGATAAGTGATACCACGGATCGGATGCCCAGTGAGCTGCATGTCGAGCGTGCGCAGGTATCCGGCCGCGGTCGGCATCAGGCCCTCGCCACAAGCCTTGTCCAGATCACCCGAGCGCGGATCGCATACGACAACCTCGAGCCCGACCCTGGCGGCCTGAATAGCGGTTACCAAGCCTACCGGCCCAGCACCTGCGACGAGGACGTCTACCTGGTTGCTCATTGATGCACCTGCAGCAGCAGCAGCGCTTCGCGCTCGGATCGAATTCGGAGCCACAAGATGATCGCGTTGATGGCGGTGAAGGCAACCGCGGTGATCACGTTGGTGTAGATAAGCGGAAGGGCGATGCCTTCGATTACCACAGCAACGTAATTGGGGTGGGAGGTCCAGCGATACGGGCCGGACGTCACGCGCGGCATTCCCGGAACGACAATCACACGGGTGTTCCACTGCCGACCCAGTGAAGCGATGCACGACCAGCGCAACGCCTGCGCACCAAGTAAGAGTGCGAACATCGTCCAACCGAGCAGTGGAATGAACGGGCGATCGAACACTACCGTCTCCGCGATGCACGACACGAGTAATGCCGTGTGTAGCGCGACCATTGCGGGGTAATGACCGCGCCCGGTCTCGATACCACCCCGAGCGAACGACCATTTGGCATTGCGTTTGGCTACAACGAGTTCGGCAAGTCGTTCTAGGCCCACGGCCACGATGAGTCCGAAGTACCAGATCATGATTGCGCTCTCATCGCCAGCTCAGGAGGACGCACTCGCTGGAGAATCCGGGACCCATTGCCATCAGCACGCCGAACTCTCCCTTGCGCGGCTTGCCGTCTTGCACGGTGCGACGGAGCACGTCGATGACGCTTGCACTCGAAAGGTTTCCCACATCGGCCAGCGACTCGCGTGTGTAACACAGTGCGTCGGGTGCAAGGGCTAGGGCCTCCTGGACTGCCTCGATGACTTTCGGGCCGCCGGTATGCGAGATCCACGTTGACACGTCATCGCGCATGAGACCATTGCGTGCAAGCAGGGTGTCTACCTCCTCACCGAGATGATCACGAACCACGTTGCTCAGCGATTCGGACAACACGATCCGAAACCCGAAGTTACCGATCTCCCAGCCGAGCACGTCTTCGCTGTCGGGGTAGATTCGAGCCTGGGAGTCCACCACACCCGGCAAAGTTGAGACGGGCGTCTGTTCGTCTAATTGATCGACGGTCAAAATGACTGCCGCAACACCGTCACCGAAAAGCCCGCTGGCGATTAGGTTGGGCAGGCTAGTGTCATTACGCTGCACCGTCAGGCTGCACAGTTCGACGCAAATCAGGAGGCCGACGCGGTGTCGGTCGCCGAGAAGGTCGTGCATTCGGGCGATCCCGGACGCCCCTCCGACGCATCCCCAGCCGAAAACCGGGATTCGGGCGACGTCTCTTCGCAAGCCCAGCCGACTGACCAGCCGCGCGTCAAGGGACGGGGCCGCGATCCCGGTAACCGAAACCACCATAATCACGTCAACGTCTTCCGGCGCGATACGGGCTTCGTCCAGCGCCGCCTTGGCTGCCTGCTCCGAAAGGCGCAATCCTTCATCGATCCAAACATCGTTGGCTTCGGTGAAGCTTTCCAGTCGGGCATACCTATCCAACGGCAGCGCCAATCGTCGACTGCGTACGCCGGTGGAAGCGTGAATGCGCCTCAGGCGCCGTGCGAAGTGGTCGTCGAATCCCATCGCCTCGGCTAGGTGCAGGGCGATGTCGTCCTGGGATCCCGCGTGATCTGGGAACGCCAACTGGACCGCGCGAACCTTTGACATGGTCACGTTGAACTGCAATAGAAGTCGGTAGCACAAGCCCGTCGCCCCGACATATCAATGCCCCCGGTAAGACATATCAATGCCCGCGGTAAGCAACGTGTTCTCGTGCTCTATGACGTTTCATTGCCCTGATCATGCCCTTCTTCGTTCGGGTGTGGCAAGCCGGTTGATTAGGTGGAGCTTCCTTCTAAGCCCAGGTGACGGCCGAACTCCGCAAATCTTTACCGTCGGACACCGGGCGGTACCAGCCAGCGGCGGGTCACCGAACCCTTTTTCGGGACACGGCGGGCGGACCTCGATCAGTGGGATGCTCGGCAACAACGGCACTTAGGTGACGAAGAACGGTTCACGAGCATCACTTCGCTACCTCCGTATGCTGCAACGGTTGCCTCGACCGCTCGGCGCGCGAGGGTGCCACCTTCGGCGAACCCCGGGATCGGCGGCACCAGATTATGGGAGGCACCGGCCTACAACAAGCCGATCGGGCTCTCAGAAATGCGTTTCGAGGGGACGCAAAAGTAGCTAGCTAACCTCAACCGTGTCGAATGCGGTAACTGTCAGACCCTTCTGGAATCCTTGTCCCATGACTAACTCACCTATCGCCCTCGCAGTTGTCGTCATCGTCATCGGCCTGGTCTTGGCCCTTGGCATCGTAGTTGGCGCCACAGCCGCCGGCCGCGCAGCTCGGCGCTCGGCTTCGGCTACCGCCGAGTGGCAGTCGGCCCTGGCTCCCGTCACCACCTCCTTGGGGGCCCTCGCCGACCAGGTAGCCCGGCAGCAGCAGGAGGCAACCACCGGTCAGGCCACTTTGCGCACCGAGCTCACCACTCAACTAAGTCAGCACGTGCTGTCGCTGCAACGGTCAACAGATGAGGTGCGGCGCGAGGCTTCGCGACTCGCAGCAGTACTTGGACGCACCGGGGCCCGCGGGCGCTGGGGTGAGATGCAATTGCGGCGCCTAGTTGAAGCCGCCGGGATGCTGGAGCGGGTTGATTTTGATGAGCAGTCCACGCACCAAGGTGAAGACGGTGCACTCCGCCCCGACATGGTCATTCACTTAGCCGGTGATCGGTCCATCGTGGTCGACGCCAAAGTGCCGCTCGCGGCCTTCCTAGAGGCCGAACAAACCACCGATGATGCCGCCGTGCAGCAACTCCTACGCCAGCACGCCACTGACGTCATCCGCCACATTGACTCACTTAATGGCAAGGATTACCGCAGGCACGTGCCACAAAACGTTGAGTTCGTGGTGATGTTTCTACCGTCGGAGTCCCTTCTTGAGGTGGCATTACAGATGCGTCCAGACCTTCTGGATTACGCATTCGGACGCAATATCGTGCCAACCACGCCGACCACCATGTTTGCGCTCATGCGCACCGTCTCGTTGACTTGGCGTCACGAACGTCTGGCGGCGAATGCCGAAGAAATCTCGCGACTCGGACGCGATCTGCATTCACGCATCAGCGTCTTGGCCCAGCACTTCAGCAAGGTGGGTTCCGCACTGGACTCCGCGGTCGGGCACTACAACAAGGCGGTCGCCTCGCTTGAGACCCGGGTCCTAGTAACCGCTCGAGCATTTAATGAGTGCGGAGTAACCGATGATGAGGTACCAGAAACCACCACAATCACCTCGCAGGCCCGGGTCTTGACGGCCCGCGAATTCGTCGGCGACCCGGTGACCACCAATCACCTGGCTAGTTGAGTACCGTACTTCCGTGCGGGAGGACACGAACCCAGCCGAGGACGAGGCGTACCGCTCCTTGTTCCGGCCGGCTGATGCTGTGCAACCGGCCAAGGACCGCGAACCGGCAGATACCGGCCGGTTATTTCGCAGTAATCGGGCAGCCACGGCAACGGTCGCGATCCTCGCCGTCGGCTCAGACCAAGTGGCCAAGTTGCGCACCCTGCAGGTCATCGACGGCGAGGCCAAGCCGGTTGCACCGGCACCCCTTGCTGGCCTACTGCCGCCAACACCCAGTCGCAGTGCGCCGGGAGTAATTGCGATTACGCCAGACGCCTATTCACCAGCGGTAGTAGCACTTGACGAGCCGCGCGGGCGCAAAGCCCGACGGGCCTTCACCAACTCAGCCAGCACCACAGCTGCCCGTGGACTTCGGCCCATCGGCGTCTACGTGGTCGTTATCGGCGCCACCTTGCTCTTTGGCATCGTCGATATTTTCGTCGGGGGTGCTGGCCTAGGTCTGGTCACCGGGCTGGCACTTCTCATCGCAAGTGGCTACGCGGCTTTGACCGTGCGCATCGGCGATCTGGCCGTTGCGGTGGTCGCACCACCGATTGCATTTTTCTTTGCGGCCATCACGGTCGGGCAAATCGGTGTCACCATCACCGGCGGCGCGATCATCGGTCGTGCTGTTGTGTTGTTCTTCACCCTCGCCGATAACTGGCTCTGGGTTATTGGCTCGACCCTGATCGCTTTGGTCATAGTGATCGTGCGCGCAAACCGCCGCTGATTTACTTACTTATCCTTTGCTTGCTCGGCCGCTTTCATATCCCGTCGTAACTCTGGTGGCAACGCGAAAAGCAATGTCTCTTCAGCCGTCTTGACTACTTCGACCGAACCGTAGCCGCGGACCCTTAGCCATTCCAGTACCTCATCAACTAATTGCTCGGGGACCGATGCACCGCTGGTCACACCGACCGTGCTGGTTTCGTTGAACCATTCCTCGCGCAATTCCGTTGCATCATCTACCCGATATGATCTGCTGGCGCCAGCCTCTAGCGCGACCTCGACAAGACGCACCGAATTCGAGGAGTTACCAGACCCGACAACGATGACCACATCACATTGTTCCGCCATTGCTTTAACGGCTACCTGACGGTTTTGGGTCGCATAGCAAATATCGTCACTCGGTGGGCTCAGTAAATTCGGGAACCTCGACTTCAGGACATCCACCGTGGCCATCGCTTCATCAACTGACAATGTCGTCTGTGATAGCCAGATCAACTTCGATGAATCGGCCACTTCTACCGTTGCCGCTTCGGCCGTATCTTGAACCACGGTGATGACGTCGGGGGCCTCTCCCGCGGTTCCGACAACCTCCTCGTGGCCAACATGTCCGATCAAGAGGATCTGGAATCCTTCATTGGCGAATCGCTTTACTTCGGCATGCACCTTGGTGACAAGTGGGCAGGTGGCATCAATGGCTTTTAGATCCCGCTCAGCGGCCTGCACATGCACACTCGGTGCCACCCCGTGCGCCGAGAAAACCACCGTAGAGCCCTCGGGTACCTCGTCCAATTCCTCAACGAAGATCGCACCGCGACCCTGCAGGTCTTGGACCACATGCTTGTTATGAACGATCTCCTTGCGCACATAAACCGGGGGGCCATAGAGCTCAAGGGCCTTCTCGACGGTCACCACCGCACGATCGACACCAGCACAATAGCCCCGTGGTTCGGCCAGCAGAACCTTCTTGGTCGGGTTGTCCACCCCTCTATCGTATGACCGTGCGGCCGACCTTGCTTAGGCTGCTGCTGGCAAAGGAGGCTAAGTGGCACTGCAGACCACTCCAGAGGAACCGGCGGCAGTTCGCACTGTCTCGCGCGCTGTTGCCGAATGGGTTGGCCGCCTCGGTGCCATCTGGATTGACGGCCAGGTGGCCGAATACCGACCCCGCCCCGGCGCTAGGCAGTTTTATCTGACGCTGCGCGACCCGGATGTGGAGATGTCGATCACGATCGTGGCCGATGCGAAAGTCCTCGGTGCGGTCGAGCCACCGATCGCCGCCGGCCAGCGCATCATTGTGTTCGCGCAGCCTGAGTTCTACACCGGAAAAGGCAGCCTGCAGTTTCGAGCCAAACAAATCCGCGCTGTCGGCATTGGTGACCTCCTGGCTCAACTCGAACGCCTGCGCACCATGCTCGCCGCCGAAGGGTTGTTCGCGCCAGAGCGCAAGAAGCCACTTCCGTTTTTGCCACGCAAGATTGGCTTGATCTGCGGTCGGGGCAGCGCCGCGATGCACGACGTCACCGTCAACGTTAACGACCGCTGGCCCGGTATCGAATTTGAGATACGCGAAGTAGCAGTGCAGGGTGTGCAGTGCGTACCCGAAGTGATCGGCGCGCTCGAACAGTTGGAGGCAGATGCCGCCGTTGAGGTCATCATCATCACTCGCGGCGGTGGCAGCGTCGAAGACCTACTCCCATTCAGCAATGAGAGCCTAGTTCGCGCGGTGAGTAAGTGCCGCACCCCGATAGTTAGTGCGATCGGGCACGAGCAGGATGCACCACTTTTGGATTTCGTCGCAGACCTGCGCGCATCAACACCCACCGATGCGGCTAAACGGGTGGTTCCTTCGCTTCTCGAGCAGGAGTCACTTATCGCCGGTCTGCGAAACCGCGCGCGGGTTTCGGTGCTCAACCAATTCGAACGCGAAGCCATCAAAATCCACGATCACCGCAGAAGAATGACGACGGTCATCAGCCATCTAGTCGAAAAGTCGACAGCTCATATCGCGCACCTAGCCGCGCAGGTTCGCGCGCTTTCCCCGGCCGCAACCCTTGATCGTGGTTACGCAATCGTACTTGCTGATGACGGATCGATCGTGCGCGACGAATCACAGGTGAAAGTCGAACAGAGAGTTGATGTCCGCTTGGCCAAGGGACGATTTACCGCAACCCGGATTAAGGAGAAGGCGTGACCACTAAAAAAGCAGAAGGCGCCAAAAACCCAAGTTTCGAATCCGCACGCGATGAACTCGCGCGGATTGTGCAGCAACTTGAAGCCGGCGGCCTTTCGCTCGAAGAGTCCTTGGCGCTTTGGGAGCGAGGTGAAGGACTTGCGGCCATTTGTCAGGGCTGGCTCGACACCACCCGCGCTCGACTGGATCAGGCTAAGGCCCCCGACTAGTTAGCCGTCAATGACCGCGCGACTCGCTCGAGTTCTTTTTGGGTAACAGTGCCGCTAAGCACCGTGGTGGCCTCGACACCCAACAGCACCAGCGAAATTCGGTCGGCAGCTTCATAGATTTGCCAGTCTGCAGCGTCAATGCGTACTTGCTCGGCCGCAACCCCGGCGGCGGTCTGCTCCGCGATGAACCCCCCGCTATCTGCTATCGACTGGCTCAGCTGTACGTACTGGTTCTCCGGGGTCACGTACCCAAGGTGCAGCACGAGGGCGCCGCCGGATTTCGAAGTCTCCTGCCACCTCGCGCTCGTGACCTGATATCCGGACAGGCCCTTGGGGACCAACACCGGGAACGGGGCCAAGGCCCGAGCGGCAATCAGCACCTGGGTTGGGTCGACGACTTTGACCGCATCTGGTTGCGGGCGTAGCGTTACTAGCAAAATTGCCGCTATCACGGCCAGCACCAAACCCATGGACCACACCATGTCGGTGACGCTTTGGCGCAGGCGGGCATTGGGGCGCCCGGTCGGCTGGGGTGTGGTCACCGACTAATGATGCTGTATCCACGCTCAACGCGCGATAGCAGCGCAGCCAGCGGCTAGACTCCCTCGATGGAGGCCAAGATGAGCGCTACGAATAGCTCGATCTCGGGCGGCGAAGTCCCGGACCGCAACCTTGCGCTGGAATTAGTTCGGGTCACCGAGACCGCGGCGATTGCGGCCGCTCGCTGGGTGGGCCGAGGTGACAAGAATGGCGCCGACGCGGCCGCCGTTAACGCCATGCGCTCGCTGATCGGTAGCGTGTCAATGAACGGTGTCGTCGTGATCGGTGAAGGTGAAAAAGATGACGCGCCAATGCTCTATAACGGCGAGCGGGTCGGAGATGGCACGGGCCCGGAAGCCGATGTCGCCGTCGATCCAATCGATGGCACCACTCTTGCGGCAAAAGGGATGCCAAATGCTATCGCCGTCATTGCGGTCGCAGAGCGCTGGTCCATGTACGACCCGAGCGCGGTTTTCTATATGGAGAAACTCGTGGTCGGACCCCAATGTGCCGATGTCATCGACATCACCGCACCCATCGCCTGGAACCTCGAACAGATCGCTGAGTGCAAGGGCGAAAGCGTGGCTGACTTGACCGTTTGCATCCTTGATCGCCCGCGGCATGATGAACTCGTCGAAAATGTGCGCAAAGCTGGCGCCCGCATCAAATTTATTACCGATGGCGACGTCGCCGGGGCCATCATGGCCGCGCGGCCAGGCACCGGCGTTGATCTGCTCGCCGGCATCGGCGGCACCCCAGAAGGCATCATCGCCGCCTGCGCGATGGCCTGCCTCGGTGGCACCATCCAGGCCCGCCTTTGGCCACGGGATGCAGCCGAACGGCAAAAGGCCATTGCTGCCGGGCACGATCTCGACCGGGTGCTGACTACCGATGATCTGGTCACCGGTGACAACATTTTCTTCTGCGCCACCGGCATCACCGACGGTGATCTCCTGCGCGGGGTCCACTTCGGACCAGACGGCCCGACCACGCACTCCATCGTCATGCGCAGCAAGAGCGGCACCATTCGCGAACTGCAGTGTGAGCACCACCGTGCGCCCAGACAAGCAGGTCTACGCTGAGATCATGGACTTCCAGTACCAAGACCTCCTGCCCCTGGGCGCGGACACCACCGAGTACCGACTCATCACCACCGATGGTGTTTCTACCGTGTCAACCGACGGGCGCACCTTTCTCCAGGTTGCGCCCGAAGCCCTACGACTTTTGGCCTTTGAAGCCATCAAAGACATCTCGCACCTGCTGCGCCCCAGTCACCTCACGCAACTTGCTTCGATTTTGCAGGACCCAGAAGCCAGCCCAAATGACCGCTTCGTCGCACTTGACCTGCTCAAGAATGCGAATATCGCAGCCGGCGGCGTACTGCCAATGTGCCAGGACACCGGAACCGCCATTGTCATGGGCAAGCGTGGCAAGAACGTGTGGACAACTGGCGAGGATGCTGAGCACCTGTCGGCCGGCATCTTTGACGCCTATCAAAAACTCAACCTGCGTTACTCCCAACTCGCGCCCATCACGATGTGGGAGGAGCGCAATACTGGAAACAACCTGCCCGCCCAGATTGAGATTTACGCCAATGACCACGCTGGCCACGAAGCATCCTATGAATTGCTTTTCTTGGCCAAAGGTGGCGGCAGCGCAAACAAGAGTTTTCTGTATCAAGAAACGGCCGCACTCCTAAACCCGGAGTCTTTCGCTACCTTCTTGGATGAAAAACTTCGCAGCATCGGCACCGCTGCCTGCCCGCCCTATCACTTAGCTGTTGTTATCGGCGGCACCAGCGCCGAGTTTGCAGTCAAGACCGCAAAGTACGCGAGCGCACGCTATTACGATTCCCTCCCGGTCCACGGCTCACCAACCGGGCACGGATTCCGCGACCTTGCGATGGAGCAAGTGATCTGGAAGATGACCCAGGAGTTTGGCATCGGGGCCCAATTCGGTGGCAAGTACTTCTGCCACGACGTCAGAGTAATCCGGCTTCCACGCCATGGAGCTTCCTGCCCGGTAGCAATTGCCGTTTCCTGCTCCGCTGATCGGCAAGCACTGGCAAAAATCACCTCCGAGGGTGTGTTCCTTGAGGCACTCGAACGCGAACCAGCACACTATCTTCCCGAAATCGATGAAATTGCACTTGAGAACGAAGTCGTGCAAATCAGTCTTGATGTGCCGATGGACGAGATCCGAACGCAATTGCACGGGCTGCCCGTAAAAACCCGGGTATCACTTACCGGATCCTTAATCGTGGCACGTGACCTTGCCCACGCTCGTATTAAGTCGATGCTGGATCGGGGCGAGCCGCTGCCTGACTACTTCCGAAACCACGCGGTCTACTACGCGGGTCCGGCCAAGACCCCCGATGGCTACACCTCTGGCTCATTCGGACCAACCACCGCGGGCCGGATGGATGGCTACGTAGATCTTTTCCAAAAATCTGGTGGCTCTTTCGTCATGCTCGCGAAGGGCAACAGAAGTAAAGCCGTGACCGAAGCCTGTAAGGCCAACGGCGGTTTCTATCTTGGGTCAATTGGCGGACCAGCCGCGCGCATAGCGCAAGACAATATCACGAAAGTCGAAGTCCTTGACTTTCCCGAACTTGGGATGGAGGCCGTCTGGCGCATTGAAGTAGTTGACTTCCCGGCCTTCGTTGTTGTCGACGACTTGGGCAATGATTTCTTCGCTGAGACCATGCGCCCGATTTCAGCGCGGATCCCGGTCGGGCCACCGAAGTAATTAACGGCGATTCATGCAGTTGCGCGCGCCACCTCGCCAGTGGCTCTTGCCCTCGCCGTGACGCCAGATAGTCCAAAAAGCCCGGTCCTGCCAGTAGCGATTCCACTGATGGGTCGGCTTCTTGCGTAGAGCGATCACGATCTTTTCGGTCTCGGCTCCCAACTCCTTGCGCACTTCCCTCTGCATCATCCACGCCGCGCCCACCGCTAGCGGACGGCTCATCTGGTACGCACCTCTATAGCGGGTCCCCGCGCTGACGGCCCGGTAATTTGCACCACTTTCGCGCTTGACTATGCACTTGCGGACTTTCTCGCGCTTGGGCATGAACCACTTGCCTTGGTACAGACTCACCATCACCCCGCGGCGGTCAGCTGATTTGAATTTCCCCTGGGCCAAAGCCAGCTCAACTTGCTTGCGCTCTGCCGATGCGGCCACTTCCTGTTCAGCGCCAGTAGGCACCTCGGCCGCCCCGGCTACCGGCCCGGTGAGCAAAAGCGCGAGGGCGGTGGCAACTGCAATAGCCGTCGACCCGATCCTCTGGCCCCGCATGATCATCCGCCCCTCGCCGACTACCTTCTAGGAACTACCGTGCCCGGTGATCGCGAATGTGTCACGTTAATCACGGGTGGTGGTTCTCACTCCCAAATCATAATAAAACGGGCATAGCTTGATATCTGTAACAAGATCATGCGGGACGCCCGCTAATTAGTGTGATGGGGATCACATATTGGTCCACAGCCTTATCCACAGCTTTGTTTACACCTCGGCCTGATGATTTCGGTCCAGCGGGCCAGATTGCGGTGACCTACAGGTCAATACTTTCTAGCATTTCGGTGACCAACGCCGCAATCGGTGAGCGCTCTGATCGCGTCAAAGTGACATGGGCGAATAGCGGATGCCCCTTCAACTTCTCGACCACCGCTACCACGCCGTCGTGCCGGCCCACCCGTAGGTTGTCACGCTGCGCGATGTCGTGGGTGAGCACAACCCGGCTATCGCGGCCGATCCGCGACAGCACCGTCAGCAGCACATTGCGCTCAAGGGATTGGGCTTCGTCAACGATGACGAACGCATCGTGCAGCGAGCGCCCCCGGATATGGGTCAGCGGCAAAACTTCCAGCATCCCTCGGTCGACGATCTCTTCAACCACCTCTTGGGTGGTGACCGCGCCCAAAGTGTCGAAGACCGCTTGCCCCCAAGGCGACATCTTCTCTTGCTCGTTACCCGGCAGGTACCCAAGCTCTTGACCGCCGACGGCAAATAGCGGCCGGAACACGATGACCTTTCGATGTTGCCGGCGCTCAAGTACGGCCTCCAGGCCAGCACACAAAGCTAGTGCGCTCTTGCCGGTACCAGCCCGGCCACCAAGTGAGATAATCCCGATATCTGGGTCAAGAAGTAGGTCAAGGGCGATGCGCTGCTCCGCACTCCGCCCGTGCAAACCGAAAGCCTCTCGATCGCCGCGCACCAAGCGCACCCGCTTATCGGCGGTAACCCTGCCTAATGCACTGCCACGATCGGAGATCAGCACCAAACCGGTATGACAGGCCAAGTCGCGAGCAGCATCTAGATCAATGATCGTTTCGTCATAAAGTTGATCGATGTCTACGGCCGCGACATCAATCTCGGCCATCCCGGTGAAACCAGTCTCAACCACCAACTCCGCTCGATACTCCTCGGCGGCCAGGCCAACTGCTGACGCCTTGACGCGCATCGGGAGGTCCTTGCTGACAAGGACAACCTCACTTCCTTCATTGGACAAACTACGGGCCACCGCCAAAATGCGGGTATCGTTATCGCCCAATTGGAACCCGGTCGGCAGTACCGAGGTGTCGATGTGGTTGAGCTCGACGCGCAAGGTGCCACCCAGCTCGCCGACCGGCATTGCGGCATCGAGGCGGCCATGGGTGATGCGCAGATCATCGAGTAACCGCAGCGCATTGCGCGCGAAATAGCCGAGCTCTGGATGGCTGCGCTTGGCCTCTAGTTCGATTATCACGACAACAGGGATGACGACGTCATGCTCATCAAAGCGCAGCATTGCCCGGGGATCTGAGAGTAAAACCGAAGTGTCAAGGACGTAGGTGCGGCGGGCCGGGCTGGACTTTGAAGCGGTCACGAAGCCTCCTGTGCGGCCGCACGCGGCCGGGCGCGGAAGCGGGTCCGCGGCTGCAAACCCGCGACTCTGACGCTAAAGGGACAAAGGCGACATAGTGCGATGACACGCCGGTGGCTAGAAGCCGAACCGGCGCTTCCGATCGGCGTAGGCACGAAGGGCCCGCAGGAAGTCAACGTGACGAAAATCAGGCCAATAAGCCTCGCAGAAGTAGAACTCCGAATGCGCACTTTGCCACAGCAGGAATCCAGAAAGCCGCTGTTCACCTGATGTTCTAATAACTAGGTCAGGGTCGGGCTGGCCCTTGGTATAAAGATGCTCGGCGATGTGCTCAACGTCAATTAACTGGGCGAGTTCATCCAGGCTCGTACCCTGGCTAGCTTGTTCCTGAACTAGCGCGCGCACGGCGTCCACTACCTCGCGCCGACCGCCGTAGCCGACAGCGATATTGACAAGTGACCCGGAAATATCGGCCGTGGCCTCTTCAGCCTCTTTCAGCACCCGAGCGGTGCAGTTAGGTAAGAGATCTAGGGCGCCCACCGGGTGCAATCGCCAGCGACCCTGGGCAACCAGCCCGGTCACGGTTTCTTCAATGATGCCCAGCAGTACGCCAAGTTCAGGTTCCGGCCGGTTTAAGTTATCGGTGGAGAGCAGCCACAAGGTCACGACTTCTACGTCAACTTCATCGCACCAGCCGAGGAAATCAACTATCTTGGCGGCGCCGGCTCGATGGCCAGCCGAAGATGATGAGCCCTGGGCGGTTGCCCATCGGCGGTTTCCGTCGAGAATGACCCCGATATGCCGCGGGCGATCAGCCGGTGGAATCTGCCCCACGAGATTGCGCTCATACACCCCGTATAGGAGATTTCGAAGACCCACATGGGCAGGTTACTCCGTCTCGCCTAGATAAGGCCGGATAATCGCACTGCACCAGGTCTCCAATAAAATTGAAAAGGTCGGAATCCGCTACTTCGCCAGATAGCTAGTGCAGCAACTGATGTGCACCCGATCATCGTGCCCGGCCAGGAAACCCAGATTCAGGGGGTGGACCAGCAGCTACCGCCGCTTTTCGCCACCGGTTTCTAGGCCGCCGGTGCTGGCTTTGCCGATGAAATTGGTGCTTACCGTACTTCCGGCCAATACGTAAAGGACCAGCGCGCCTTAGCGAAGAGTGCCGGGAAGTTCCTGCGCAAATGGCTGATGCGAACCTGCGGCGATGCCTCGCAGGAGCTGTGCAAGCCCTCGGTGGTATTCGACGTCGACGACACTCTGCTGGATGCGGACGACCTCTACAGTCAGGCGAACTTCGACATGCCTTATGCGCAATGGCTGACCCACTCCGAAGAATGCGCATGGCCAGCTATCGCGCCAACTCGGGATTTATTCAATACCGCAAAGAAGCTCGGAGCCTCCGTGTTCATCATCACCGGCGGTAAAGATGCGCAGCGCCCTGAAATAATCGCGTGCTTTCGTACACGTGGCATCACGGGTTTTCGGATCGGATTCGCGATCGGCGATCAAATTAGTGACTCGGCCGGTGGCCATACCGCGCAGGGGTTCTTACTACCCAACCCGATGTACTTCATTCCTTCGTTGTCGAAACCAATTGCGCCAATTCACTCGCGGATGTGGTTGGGCGCTGACAAACGAACCCATGGCAGACATAGGCGGTCACCAACTGGTCTACCGCTGGCCGATCGCGCAGCAGCGGAACACTGGATTCTTCACCAGCAACGGCTAAGGCGGTAACCGCCCCGGGTGACACCGACATCAGGGCCACTTGATGCAAGTTGGTAGCGCGGGGGTCTGCGAGCGTACCGATGACCGCTATCTCAACCGGGCCAGCTAGCAAGGCCGAAGCCCCGGCCAGGCCCCAGCCGGCGGCCCGTGGCGATCGTTGTGCCAGCATTTTCGCAGCGCCAAGGGCCCGCTCCGCGATCTCTCGATACTCACCGATACCGGTAAGTGCCGCAAAGGTGATGCAGGCATTGGCCGTAGCAAACCAGCCAGATGGCTCCGCGTTGTCAGCAGCATCGCGCGGGCGGCGCACCAAGGCCGGTGCGTCATCGGCAGTGTCGAAGAACCCACCGTCACCGTCCGCAAAATGTTGAATTGCGATATCGAGCAGCATGCCGGCCAGCACTAGCCACTCATCGGCGCCGCTGACTTGATACAGGGCCAAGAAGCCCTCAGCCACACTGCCGTAGTCATCAAGGACACCGTCATTGGCACCGGCCCGACCATCACGCGAGGTGCGGCAGAGCCGGTCGCCATGGTGGGCACCCAAATGCACCGCCAGCAGGAGGTCTGCGGCAGCCAAGGCCGCCTCGATCCAATCCGGCTCGCCAAAGAGGGCGCCGGCTTCGGCGAGTGCCGCGATCACAAGACCATTCCAGGCTGCCACCACTTTGTCGTCGCGACCGGGACGCACGCGCTGCGCCCGCGCCTCGAACAGGGCTGACCTAACCTGCTCCCACCGCTGCAGATCCTCTGGCTCATCTCGCAATTGCAGCGTCGACAACCCGTGCTCGAAAGTGCCAGACTCGGTCACCGAAAGTAACCCCGCAGCCCAGGCGCCATCATCTGCGCCCAGCACTTCAACAAGTTGCGCGGGCGACCACGCATAGAACAAACCCTCAACACCTTCGCTATCAGCATCTAGAGCCGAAGCAAATGCGCCTTCCGGCGTTCGCATTTCCCGGAGCAAGAACCCAGCAGTTTGCCGCACCACCCGCTCGGCAACTGCTGAGCCGGTTAGTCGCCACCAATGGGCATAGACGCGCAGTAATAGCGCATTGTCATAAAGCATTTTCTCAAAATGTGGCACCACCCAATCTGCGTCGACCGAGTACCGCGCAAACCCACCTCCAAGTTGATCGAAGAGCCCGCCACGCGCCATCGCGTTGAGCGTGCGCTCAGCCATCGCGAGCGCAAATGCGTCCTCGGTGCGCGCCGACTCACGCAACAGGAACTCAAGCAGCATCGACGGCGGGAACTTGGGCGCACCGCCAAACCCACCCTGCGCTGCATCAAAGTCGCGTTCCGCAGCCGCCACCGCCGCACTAAGGTCCACCGCATCAGGTGGCCCATCTTCTGGTACCGGAGTAGTCCGCTCATTAATTGCGGTGATGATGCGCTGACCTGCCGCCAATACTTCATCGCGACGCTGCGTCCACGAATCAGTAATCGCCGCGAGCAGTTGCGGGAATGACGGCATGCCGTGGCGTGGAGTCGGCGGGAAGTAAGTGCCCGCGTAGAAGGGGCGAGCATCATGATCCAAAATCACCGTCATCGGCCAACCGCCATGGCCGGTCATCGCAACGGTTACGTCCATATATACCGAATCGATATCGGGACGCTCCTCGCGATCAACCTTTATTGAAACAAAGTTCGCATTCAAGTACTCCGCGATGCCTTGATCCTCGAAGGACTCATGGGCCATGACATGGCACCAGTGGCAGGCGGAATAGCCGATTGATAAGAAGATCGGCACATCGCGTCGCCGCGCTTCATCGAACGCCTCAGCGGACCACTCCCACCAATCCACGGGATTGTCGGCATGCTGCAGGAGATAAGGAGACGAGGAGGCTGCGAGGTGGTTGGGCACGAGACCATGCTTTCGCGTTACCCGCCTGCGAGCTGGATCGGGGGTGAGTTCTGGCGTTTGGCCGCCACTAGCCCGGAAAGGGGATGCCCTACCCTGCTGACTTGCTCGCGATCATGCCCGCAGGGCTTGGGCCAACTCACCAAAGGCATCGACCATCAACGTCATGTCCGCCGCCGTGTGCGCGAGGGACACCAACCACTGCTCATCGAGCCCAGGTGGCGTGAGGATGCCTCGGTTAACGCCCCATAGCCAACTAAGTTCAGCGGCGCCGAAGTCGGTGCGCTTGTAATCGCGATAGGTGCGGACCGGAGTGGTAGACCAAGTGATCGCGCCCTTGACCCCGAAGCCCACGGTGTGCGCGGGTAGTTCGTAGCGAGTTATTACGTCAAAGGCAGCTCGCAATGCACCCTCGTTAACGGACTCGGCGGCAGCTAGTGCCTCCTTGGTGCAAATTTCATCAACAGCAGCCGCGGCGGCCATCACTAAGGGGTTGCCGTTGTAGGTACCAAAATGCGGCATGCGGCCATCGGTGACTGCGGCCATCACCTCAGCGCGCCCACCAAATGCAGCTAGTGGCAAACCGCCGCCAATGCTCTTGGCAAGGCAAACCAGATCCGGGGTCACGCCGAGGCGTTGAGACGCACCGGCGTACCCAGCAGTCAGTCCAGTTTTTACTTCGTCGAAAACAAGTAGTACGCCGTACGCATCACATAGCGCGCGGACTCCTGCCAGATACCCCTCATCTGGAAGAACAATCGAAATGTTCTCCAGGACCGGCTCCATAAACACGGCTGCAATCTCGTCGCTATGGGCGCTTAGGATCTCCTGGAGTCTCTCTAGATTGTTATAGGGAGCCACGTGTACCGTGCCGGCCGCCACGTCAAAGGGAACTACCGGAATCGGGAATCCTTCGGGCCCAGCTACCGCAAGATCGGGTTTGCAAGAAACCACCAGCGCGTCATACCCGCCGTGATACCCGCCCTCGATCTTCACAATCGCCGGGCGATGGGTGTAGGCCCGGGCCGTGCGGACCGCGTACATAGTTGCCTCGGTGCCGGAGTTAGCAAAGCGAAGCAGCTCGAGCCCGAACCGGCGCTGGAATCTTTCAGCCACCTGCGTCGCCGAGGGCGACGGAGTTACGAACAGCGTGCCCGTTTCAAGAGCGAGGGTAACCGCGGCGACGACGGCCGGATTGAGATGACCAACCAGCATCGCGCCAAAACCCATTGACAGGTCAAGGAGTGGGCGGCCGTCAACATCTCGAAGCCAGGCACCCTTCGCCGAGTCGATCGAAATCGGGTACGGATCCCAATGCTGAAAAGACGAGGGCACACCCATCGGCAATGTACCTATTGCGCGCGCATGCTGAGCGGCTGAGCCGCCGGTGGTGGCGGCAAATCGCTCCCACTCCTGGTCCAGTAGCGCTTGCACCCGGGCCGGGTCGATTGGCACTGACGATTGCGGCACGTTGCGCCAGGTCGCCGGGTCATTCGGCGGCAGTGTGCTTAGGGTCGATTCGGTCGTTTTAGCTGACATCAGACAGTGCTCCCAGGTAGGCCCGAAACTCGGCAATAATGAAATAGTACCGGCGCCCCGCGCCCAAGTCACTAATGCCCCTAAACACCAAGGACTATCGTTGCCATATGCGCCGCATACTCGAACTATCCCGCTATCTCGTAGCTCTTCCAGCCATCGGCACG